>NZ_JANLOG010000105.1:0-33377 GCF_025466205.1 Pseudomonas sp. 13B_3.2_Bac1 | reverse complement strand
CCCCCCCCCCCCCCCCCCCCCCCCACCCCGAACCTGTCCGGATTCAATTCCCGGGCCGATGCGTTAAACTCGCGCCCATTGCTGTCTGGAGCTTCTTATGCGCGAAGAGTTGAACCGAGGCCTGATCGACTTTCTCAAGGCCTCCCCTACCCCGTTCCACGCCACTGCCAGCCTTGTCCAGCGTCTGGAGGCCGCCGGTTATGTGCGCCTCGACGAGCGCGAGCCGTGGACTACCGAGGCCAACGGCCGCTACTACGTCACCCGTAACGACTCCTCGATCGTCGCAATCAAAATGGGCCGCAACTCGCCGCTGCACGACGGTATCCGTCTGGTCGGCGCCCACACCGACAGCCCCTGCCTGCGGGTCAAGCCACAACCGGAACTGCAACGTCAGGGGTTCTGGCAACTGGGCGTTGAAGTCTACGGCGGCGCGCTGCTGGCGCCGTGGTTCGACCGCGACCTGTCGCTGGCCGGCCGCGTCACCTTCCGTCGCGACGGCAAGGTCGAAAGCCAGCTGATCGACTTCAAGGCACCGATCGCGATCATTCCCAACCTGGCGATTCACCTCAACCGTGAAGCCAATCAGGGTTGGGCAATCAACGCGCAGACCGAGCTGCCACCGATCCTCGCGCAGTTCGCCGGTGACGAGCGCGTCGACTTCCGCGCCGTACTGACCGATCAACTGGCCCGCGAACATGGCCTGAACGCCGACGTGGTGCTGGATTACGAACTGAGCTTCTACGACACCCAAAGCGCTGCGATCATCGGCCTGCATGGCGATTTCATCGCCGGTGCGCGCCTGGACAACCTGCTGTCGTGCTACGCCGGCCTGCAAGCCCTGCTCACCGCCGACACCGAAGAAACCTGCGTGCTGGTGTGCAACGACCACGAAGAAGTCGGCTCCTGCTCGGCCTGCGGTGCCGACGGCCCGATGCTCGAACAGACCCTGCGTCGTCTGCTGCCCGAAGGTGACGAGTTCGTCCGCACCATCCAGAAATCGCTGCTGGTCTCGGCCGACAACGCTCACGGCGTGCATCCGAACTACGCCGAGAAGCACGACGCCAACCACGGCCCGAAACTCAACGCCGGCCCGGTGATCAAGGTCAACAGCAACCAGCGCTACGCCACCAACAGCGAAACCGCCGGGTTCTTCCGCCACCTGTGCATGGCCGAAGAAGTGCCGGTGCAGAGCTTCGTGGTGCGCAGTGACATGGGCTGCGGCTCGACCATCGGCCCGATCACCGCCAGCCACCTGGGCGTGCGCACCGTGGATATCGGCCTGCCGACCTTCGCCATGCACTCGATCCGCGAACTGTGCGGCAGCCACGACCTGGCGCACCTGGTCAAAGTGCTGAGCGCGTTCTACGCCAGTCGCGAATTGCCGTAAAAGCTGAAAAGCTTCGCGAGCAAGCCCGCTCCCACATTGGAATGCATTTCAACCTGTGGGAGCGAGCCTGCTCGCGAAAGCGCTCGTGCAGACAACAAAGATATCGTAGAACCGAATCATTCCTGATACACATCACTCCTCGCTGCAGAAAGCGACCTAGACTTACATCATTCATTTCGACAAGGCAGTCTCCATGATTTCGATGTCCTCCTTCCACGCCATGCTCATTCCGATCCTGAGCGGGATGATCCTGCTGGCGATCGGCTTCAACTTCCGTGACAAGAACGCCGGTGTCTTCGCCATGTGGGTCGGCATGCTGATGATCCTGGCGACCGTGGTCTACAAGATCCTCGCCAAACTCAACGAATAAATCCGCGCCCGGCTCGCATTGATTCTGGCTGCCTCGTACACTCGCTCAATTCGCCCGTTTGCGAGGTTGACCGCCTAGTGTTCGCTCGTCTGTTTGCTCTGCCCTGCCTGTTCCTTGTCTGCCTGATGACGCTGCTGCCGCTGGCCCCTGCCCATGCGGCCGGTTTGCCGGGCCTGCTCAACACCACCAAGACCCAGCCCGAAGCGCAAGAGCCGCTGGGTCAATCGCTGGATGAAGTCATCAAGTCGCTGGAAAACGACAAGCAACGCGCCCAGTTGCTGACCGATCTGAAAAAGCTGCGCGACGTCACCAAGAAAGCCCAGGCCTCACCGGAAGAAGGTGTGCTGGGCCTGATCGGCGGTACCCTGGCCAGTTTCGAACAGCAGTTCTCCGGTGCCGACAGCCCGCTCAACCGCTGGTCCAATGAATTCGATCTGGCCAAGGACGAACTCGACGCCCTGATGCTGCCGGCCAGCGAATGGCTGCCGATCATCTTCGGCTTCGCGGTGATCCTGATGGTCTGGAGCCTGCTCGCTGCCGCGCTGATCTGGCTCGGGCACCGGGTGCGCATGCGCTTCGGCCTGACCGAAGAACTGCCGCAACACCCCAAGGCCCTCGACATGCTGCGCTTCGCCCTGCGCAAACTCGGCCCATGGCTGATCGCATTGGTCATCACCGTATACATGAGCTACGCGCTGCCCTCGTCATTGGGCAAGAGCCTGGCGATGGTGCTGGCTTACGCGCTGGTGGTCGGCACCTGTTTCTCGGCGATTTGCGTGATCGCCTTTTCGCTGCTCGACGGCCCGCACCGGCACCGGGCGCTGTACATCCTGCGGCATCAGGCTTTCCGCCCACTGTGGCTGATCGGCAGCTTCGCCGCGTTCGGTGAGGCGCTGAACGACCCGCGCCTGGTCGAGAGCCTTGGCGTGCACCTGGCACACACCACCGCGACCATCACCAATGTCCTCGCGGCGCTGTTCACCGGTCTGTTCATCCTGCGTTTCCGCCGACCGATCGCGCATCTGATCCGCAACCAGCCGTTGTCCCGCCGCCTGACCCGCCGCGCCCTCAGCGACACCATCGATATCCTCGGCACCTTCTGGTACGTGCCGGCGCTGGTGCTGGTCGGGATCTCGCTGTTCGCCACCTTCGTCTCCGCCGGCGACACCAGCACCGCCCTGCGTCAGTCGCTGATCTGCACGGTGCTGCTGGTGATGTGCATGGTGATCAACGGCCTCGTCCGCCGTCACTCGCTCAAACCGCAGCGCGGGCCGAAGCGTCATGCGCTGTATTCGGAACGCCTGAAAAGCTTCTTCTACACCCTCGCCCACCTGCTGGTGTGGCTGACCTTCATCGAACTCGGCCTGCGCGTGTGGGGCAAGTCGCTGATCGGTTTTGCCGAGGGCGAAGGGCATGACGTCAGCGTCAAACTGTTCAGCCTGATCGGCACACTGATTTTCTCCTGGCTGATCTGGATCCTCGCCGACACCGCCGTGCACCACGCCCTCACCCGCTCGCGCAAAGGCCTGGCCAATGCCCGCGCACAGACGATGATGCCGCTGATCCGCAACGTGCTGTTCGTGGCGATTTTCATCATTGCGCTGATCGTCGCGCTGGCGAACATGGGCATGAACGTCACGCCACTGCTGGCCGGTGCCGGTGTGATCGGTCTGGCCATCGGTTTCGGTGCACAGTCGCTGGTGGCGGACCTGATCACCGGCCTGTTCATCATCATCGAAGACTCGCTGGCGATCGACGATTACGTCGACGTCGGCGGCCACCTCGGCACCGTCGAAGGCCTGACCATCCGCACCGTGCGCCTGCGCGACATCGACGGCATCGTCCACACCATTCCGTTCAGCGAAATCAAAAGCATCAAGAACTACTCGCGGGAATTCGGCTACGCGATCTTCCGCGTGGCGGTGCCGTACAACATGGAAATCGACGACGCGATCAAACTGATGCGCGAAGTCGGCCAGAAAATGCGCACCGACCCGCTGCAGCGGCGCAACATCTGGTCGCCGCTGGAGATCCAGGGCGTGGAAAGCTTCGAGTCCGGCAGCGCGATTCTGCGCGCGCGGTTCAAGACTGCGCCGATCAAACAGTGGGAAGTTTCCCGAGCGTTCAACCTGTCGCTCAAGCGCCATCTGGATGAGGCAGGACTGGATCTGGCGACGCCACGGATGAGTGTGCAGGTGATTACGCCGGGCGCGGAGCACAAAAAGGAAAACTGAACCTGAGCGTGCCCCTATTGGCTGGTAGTGCCAATAGGGGGGGAGTTTCTATTGATCTTTGAAACCAGGTTTACCGTTAGCGGAGCGCCACTTCTTCACCTCGACTATAACTTTCTCAGGCCCATCCTTACCTTCTTCCGGGTAGTAGATCAAATCTGAGCCAGAAGGATGCTCAACCAGCCGCTTAAACTCAAGAATGGCAGCAATTCGCTGTTTTTCTGTACGAAACCCTGAGTTATAGATTTTTCTGACAAACTCAAGAAAACTTTCTTCACTCATTTCCTGTATCGATTTCACATCAAAGCCCTTTATGAATTTCAATATGCGCCTTAGGGGTGACAATACTTATATTGTCAGCATTATATAAATCCCCACCCTCTGCCAACCCCAACTTATGATGCAGTTCGTACTTCACTCTTGCTCCCACAGAATCACTCTCCCTTACTACCGGAGCTTTTCCTTTTTTCATTTCGCTTAAACTCGCCGCATTAAACAACTCAGCTAACCTTTCCTCGTGGAAAACAGCCTTCCACAATCTCTCTCTAAAAGCCCTGAAGCTTTTGAACTGCCTCCCTCTCAACTTCTCAGCGATCTCCGATGGAATGGCCGCCCCCTCACCTTGCGCAGCCGCCTCAAGCCATCGACCCACAACCGGCTCGCCATAGCCGCTGGCCACTCCCGCGTCATTCCGACGATCCCGGAACATGATGTACTGCGGTGGCAGCCCCGACTCCGGCGGGAAGACGAGAATGAAGTCGTCGAAGTGAATGTTGCCCGGGACGGGATAGGTATCGATCCGCCCTTCAATCGGGACGAGATTGCCGCCGAAGTATCGTGGTGGAGCTGACTCCTCCGCGGGCAACTGCGTTGAACTGTCGGTCGGCGCAACTATTGGCGTCCAGACCACGTTTGTTGGCGGAAGGTCAGTAAGCGTGGTGTCGTAAGTGTTATCCCCGGGGTTATAGCCCGCTGCAATCACCCGCACACCGGAAGGGAGTCTTTTGCCGCCTACCGGAACAACCAGCAGTTCCGCCAGATTGCCTGTCAATGGCCGGGGACTTAAACGTACTGGTAAATCCAGCAATGCCCTTTCGCTTGCCAGCCTGTGCAGATCCGGCAGAGGCCCGGGTAGCAGGTCCGATAACGGATGGCTAAGCAAGAAGCGCTCGGGCAACTCACCATTGCCCAGTGTCGGTGAGTAGATGAACGCACCCACACCCACCATCAGGCCCGACGCCGCTCCTGCAGCCAGTCCAGCCAACTCCCCAACCGCCGAGCGAATGGCGGCAGCTAATCCCGCCATCAGGTTGTCAGCAATGGCCACCGCGCCACGGGATGTCGCAAAGACCAACTGGGCGTTGGCGACATTGCCCTGAAGGCGCAGGGGTATGCCATGACCCAGACTTGGTCGCTGGTCTTCAAGCGAGCGATTGGCCTGTTCGACTTCTTCCAGTCGGCGCTTTTCCTCTGCGAGCCTGTGTGCTTCAGCTTCCGCCTCAAGCGCTGCCCGTTCCTCGGCGAGCTTCTGCTCCCGGGCGTGCGCCGCCAAACGGGCTTGCTCTTCTGCCACTCGCTTGATTTCATCGGCGGCGGCAATACGCGCTAACTCTTCCGCCATCCGGCGCGCTTGATCCTGTGCTGCACGGACCTGTTCCTGAGCAATCTGCTGGGCGTGTTCCGCCGCCAACCGCGCCTGCTCCTGGGCAATTCGCGCAGTCTCTTGCGCTTGTACGACGGTAATGACCTCCCTGACCCTTGCGGATTGAGTGTTTAACAAGCCAATGCCTTCAACCAGCAACTTGGCGTTAAACAATGCACTGTAGGCTTGCCGCACAGTGGCGCCGGAGCCTCGCCGATTTACCTGTGGCAGGCGGCCGCTGTTATAAAACCTTTCAACTTGTGCATGACCGAATCGCTGAATGGCGACATCCTGTGTCGACAACAGAGCCGTGTATTTGCGGACAATCAGTGAATCTCTAAAGCGCATCTCTCGCGCTAAGGCCTCTAGCGGAGGGAGTGGAACTGAATCACCTCCATTTCTGACATTCGCAAGTTCAACTTCAAGTACTTCAGCAAGGCTTTCGGAAAAAGACTTGTAAGCACTTTCCATATCCAGAATTTCATCAAGCGGGGCGAAATCAACATTTCGCCCCGAACCATCACCCCTCCCTAAGTAATGTATATATACATCTTGTTTATCCGGGTTCACCTCTGTCACTGGAAGCGTTATTCCATTACGCAGCATTTATATATCCTCCCTGGATTATTCGCGCCGTCGTTTCCTGGCAAACGAAATCGACAACTTGTCGACCACATCGCCTGGACTGCGGAGAAATTTATTGAAATAAATGCTGCGGTGTGCGGTATATAGTTATTGTTTTTTATTTTTCTGTCACGCCAGACCAAGCCGATAAGGCAGTAGGAAAATTCCCGACCCAATTAATGAACATGCACACTTTCGAAAACTTCGCGCGCGATACTCCGTTGCCCCTAAACTTACCCACCGGTTTTTTTGTCACAGGCAGGGAAGCCAGAAAAACAATAACCATGGAGAAATCCGATGCAGCTGACACGTATCGCCCAGACCGTTCTGCTCACTCTGCTGGCCGGCACCGCCAGCGCCGCCACCCTGGACAGCACCCGCGAACAGATCGCCGCGCAGGCCAAGGCACTTGAACCGGAACTGCTGGAAACCCGCCGCGACATTCACGCCCATCCGGAACTGGGCAACACCGAAAAACGCACATCGGAACTGGTTGCCAGACAACTGAAGGCCATGGGCCTGGAAGTCAAAACCAACGTCGCCCGCACCGGCGTGGTCGCGATCCTCAAAGGCGCCCTGCCCGGCCCGACCGTCGCCCTGCGCGCCGACATGGACGCGCTGCCGGTCAAGGAAGTGGCCGACCTGCCCTTCGCCTCGAAAGCCAAAGGCACTTATCTGGACAAAGAAGTCGACGTGATGCACGCCTGCGGCCACGACGCCCACACCGCGATCCTGCTGAGCACGGCGAAAATTCTCACAGGCATGCGCGACACCCTGCCAGGCACCGTGGTGTTCTACTTCCAGCCCGCCGAAGAAGGCCCGAGCGACTTCATCCCCGACGGCAAAAACACCTGGGGCGCGAAAATGATGGTCGAGGAAGGCGTGATGAAATCCCCCAAACCCGACGCCGTGTTCGGCCTGCACGTCTGGGCCGGCGTCCCCGCCGGCCAGATCGCCTACCGCCCCGGCCCGACCCTGGCCAGCTCCGACGACCTGCGCATCAAAATCCTCGGCAAACAAACCCACGCCGGCCGCCCGTGGGACGGCATCGACCCGATCACCGTCGGCGCACAAACCATCGTCGGCCTGCAAACCGTGGTCAGCCGGCGCACCGACATCTCGTCCTATCCATCGGTGGTCAGCATCGGCACCATCAATGGCGGCACCCGCTACAACATCATTCCCGAGTCTGTCGACATGAGCGGCACCATCCGCTCCTACGACTACGGCATCCGCCAGAAACTGCACAGCGACGTTCGCCAGACCATCGAAAAAATCGCCGAAAGCGGCGGCGCGAAAGCCGACGTCACCATCATCGAAAAATACGACCCCACGATTAACAACCCGGCACTGACGGAGAAAATGCTGCCGACGTTGAAGTGGGCGGCCAAGAATGACGTGGTCAATGCACCGCTGGTGGGCGGCGCGGAAGACTTCTCGTTCTTTGCCAAGGAAGTGCCGGGGCTGTTTGTGTTTCTCGGGGTGACGCCACGGGATCAGGACATGAGCAAAGCTGCGCCGAATCACAATCCGGGATTCTTTGTGGATGAGTCGGCGCTGGTGGTTGGGGTGAGGACGATGGCGTCTTTGGCGACGGATTATCTGTATGGGAATGCTGAGGCTGCCAGATAGAGATGGGGTGATTGTGCGGGCGACTTCGCGAGCAAGCCCGCTCCCACAGGTGGATTGGGTTCATTCAGCGAGGGATTGGTCGGCTGTCAGGCCGCCTTCGCGAGCAGGCTCGCTCCTACAGTGGGATTGGGGGCGGTCAGTTGGGGATTGGTCGGCTGTCAGGCCGCCATCGCGAGCAGGCTCACTCCTACAGAAAAGCAAAAGCCGACCGCACGCTTTTCACCACTCAACAGGATGAGCGCAAGCTCGGCTGCAGCTCTTGATCTTGCCGTGCCGGCCCCATCGGCAGGCTGAGTGGAGGGGTTTATCCGGGGGTGGGAGCGCAGCGACCGTTTGGCGCAGCCAAACACATCGAGAGGAGGTGCAGCGAAGCAAACCGGAGGCGATGCCCCCGGATGAATCCCGCAACGAAGGAACCCGAGCCTAAGCGAGGGCCGTACGCCGGGGCCAAGCGTTTTGGTTACTTTTGGGCGTCTGCAAAAGTGACTCGCTGTAAGAGCGAAACCGTCAGCGGCAGCCCCCGAAGAAACGGATATTCACACAGAACCCAACAGCCTGGTCGGCCCAAAGGCCGCCAAGGTCAAACAACATCTACACCAACGTGAATCGCATCATGCCGCCAAAACTCCAGATCACAATCAATCAACCGCTCATGCTGATCATAATTGACCCGAGCAATCCTTAACCCCGGACTCCCGACAGAAACACGCAAAGCCGCCGCCGCATCCACCGACAACGACGTCGGCACAATCTCGAACCGCACCCGCCCATAGTGCAAATCGTAATGCCGCGCATACAACTCGGTCATCGACTGATTCAAATCAAACCCCAGAATCCCCGGAAAATACTGCGGGTTCAGATAATGCTCCACATACAACACCAGCCGCCCATCAATCCGCCGCGACCGACAAATCTGAATCACGCTCGACAAAGCAGGTAACTGCAACAACGCACACACCGCCACCGACGCCGGCTGCAAGCGCGCCGAAATCACCTCGGTCGACGGCACCCGCCCCTGCGCACTGACCATCGCGTGAAAGTGACTGCGCTGCATCAGGTTGTACGCCAGACGTGGCGGCGAAACGAACCAGCCACGGCGCTCCTCGCGATAAATCTGCCCCTGCGCCTCCAGCTGCAACAACGCCTCACGCACAGTAATGCGCGTGGTGCCGAACAACTCACTGAGCTTGCGCTCGGCCGGCAACTTGCTCCCGGGCGCGAGCAGGCCGTGATCAAGTTGCTCCTGCAACACCTGACCAATCGCTGTCACCGCTTTTGTTGCCTCATCGCGCATCAACGTTACCTATCTGGACTAGACCAGCACTGTTTCGGGGCAAAAACCGTACGGCTGCAAGCCGTTTCCATGTGTTGCAAGCCTAGGCAGTGCAGATTACCGAGAGATGACAAACCTGCCCGACGGTCGCCCTCATGACTTGCAATACATCGGCCAAGTCCCTTGTCTGCCGGGGCTTTGACCTTGGTCTACGCTTAGCGGGCAAGCGCCGAAACCGGGCAAATAAAAGGCCTGCCGGGCGACCGCCGACATCAAAGTGTCATCCAGCCCCCTTAAATTGGCTCAGGTATTGCTGACCTAGACCAACACAAACCGCAATCGCAGCGTTGAACACGACCAAGGAGCTTCGGAATGAAACAGCTTTTCCTGGCAACACTGTTAGGCTCGACCATTGCAATGTGCACCTCCGCCATGGCGGCGGGTACCGATTTGAAAACCCTCGAAGCCGCTGCGAAAGCGGAAGGCGCCGTCAACAGCGTCGGCATGCCCGATGACTGGGCCAACTGGAAAGGCACCTGGGAAGATCTGGCCAAAACCTATGGCCTGAAACACATCGACACCGACATGAGCTCGGCCCAGGAAATCGCCAAGTTCGCCGCCGAGAAAGACAATGCCACCGCCGACATCGGCGACGTCGGTGCCGCCTTCGGCCCGATCGCGGTCAAGCAGGGCGTGGTGCAACCGTACAAGCCAAGCACCTGGGATCAAGTCCCGGACTGGGCCAAGGACAAGGACGGCAACTGGGCACTGGCCTACACCGGCACCATCGCCTTCATCGTCAACAAGAAGCTGCTGCACGGCTCCGAAGTGCCAACCAAATGGGCTGACCTCAAGGGCGGCAAATACAAGGTATCCATCGGTGACGTGAGCACCGCCGCGCAAGCCGCCAACGGCGTACTGGCCGCTGCCCTGGCCAACGGTGGCGACGAGAAGAACATCCAGCCGGCCCTGCTGCTGTTTGCAGACATCGCCAAGCAAGGTCGCCTGTCGATGGCCAACCCGACCATCGCCACCATGGAAAAAGGCGAGATCGAAGTCGGCGTGGTCTGGGACTTCAACGGCCTGAGCTACAAGGCCAAGATGGCCAACCCGGATGACTACGTGGTGCTGATCCCGTCCGATGGCTCGGTGATTTCCGGCTACACCACCATCATCAACAAATACGCGAAAAATCCGAACGCCGCCAAGTTGACCCGCGAATACATCTTCAGCGACGCCGGCCAGACCAACCTGGCGCGCGGCAACGCCCGTCCGATTCGTGCCGATCACCTGCAATTGCCGGAAGACGTGAAAGCCAAGCTGCTGCCGAACGAGCAGTACAAAAAGGTCACGCCGATCAAGGACGCCGACGCCTGGGAAAAAACCTCCAAGGCCTTGCCGCAGAAGTGGAACGAAGAAGTCATCGTAGAGATGAAGTAATCCTGTAAATCCCCACTGCTGGATCCATTGGAGATCCAAATGTGGGAGCGGGCTTGCTCGCGAAGGCGGTGAGTCATTCAACGATGATGTTGACTGACCCGACGCCTTCGCGAGCAAGCCCGCTCCCACAGGGGGGTCGAGTTGATTTCGAGCTATTTGAATTTCGCGGAGTTTTTGCCCCTATGAAGCACAACGTCATCCTTGTCGTGCTCGACGGTCTCAACTACGAGGTCGCGCGTCACGCCATGGGGCATCTGCAGGCTTACGTTGGCGCAGGACGCGCTGCGCTCTATCAGTTGGAGTGCGAGTTGCCGGCCCTGTCCCGACCGCTTTACGAATGCATCCTCACCGGCGTGCCGCCGATCGACAGCGGCATCGTCCACAACAACGTTGCACGGCTGTCCAATCAGCGCAGCATCTATCACTACGCCCGCGACGCCGGTCTGAAAACCGCTGCGGCGGCCTATCACTGGGTCAGCGAGCTGTACAACCGCTCGCCGTTCGTGGCGGCCCGCGACCGGCATACCGACAATCTGTCGCTGCCGATCCAGCACGGGCACTTCTACTGGAGTGACCACTACCCGGATTCGCACCTGTTCGCCGACGCGGAAAACCTGCGCCTGCGTCATGCGCCGAATTTCCTGCTGATCCACCCGATGAACATCGACGACGCCGGCCACAAGCACGGCCTCGATTCCGCGCAATACCGCAACAGCGCGCGCTCGGCGGACATCATCCTCGCCGACTACCTGCAAGGCTGGCTCGACGCTGGTTATCAGGTGCTGGTGACCGCGGATCACGGCATGAACAACGATCGCTCGCACAACGGCTTGCTACCGGAAGAGCGCCAGGTGCCGCTGTTCGTCCTCGGTGACGCCTTCAGCCTCAATGCTGATGCCGCGCCGAAGCAGACCGACATCTGCGGCACGGTCTGCGCACTGCTCGGCGTGCCCCATGACAAACCTGTGTGCCGGGAGTTGCTCAAGTGAACGCCATGACTCGCGGCAAATGGCTCGCGGCCCTGTGTCTGGTGCCGTTCGCGCTGTTCTTTATCGTGTTCGAAATCGCCCCGCTGGTCTGGGTGATGATCAACAGCCTGCAATCGGAAGAGTTCGGCTGGGGCTTCGCCAACTTCAGCAAGATCTTCAGCTCGAAGTTCTATCTGCAGGCGATCCAGTACAGCCTCGAGATCAGTTTCTGGTCGAGCGTGTTCGGCATCATCATCGCCGTGCTCGGTGCGTATTCATTGCGCCGGGTCGACTCGAAACTGCGCAACTTCGTGAATGCCTTCGCCAACATGACCAGCAACTTCGCCGGTGTGCCGCTGGCTTTCGCGTTCATCATCCTGCTCGGTTTCAACGGCAGCATCACCATCATGCTCAAGCAGGCCGGGATCATTCAGGACTTCAACCTGTACTCGAAAACCGGTCTGATCATCCTCTACACCTACTTCCAGATTCCCCTCGGCGTGCTGCTGCTCTACCCGGCCTTCGACGCCTTGCGTGAAGACTGGCGCGAATCCGCCGCGTTGCTTGGCGCCAACGGCTGGCAATTCTGGCGGCATATCGGTCTGCCGGTGCTGACCCCGGCGCTGCTCGGTACTTTCGTGATCCTGCTGGCCAACGCCCTCGGCGCCTACGCCACGGTGTACGCCTTGACCACCGGCAACTTCAACGTACTGCCGATCCGCATCGCGGCGATGGTCTCCGGCGACATTTCCCTCGACCCGAATCTCGCCAGTGCCCTGGCCGTGGTGCTGGTGGCGTTGATGACTATCGTCACCGTCGTGCATCAACTGCTGCTGAAGAGGAGCTACCATGTCTCGCGCTGAATCCGGCCCGGCCGGCGTCTACCACCGCGTCGTGGTGTATCTGCTGTTCGCGATCCTGCTGCTGCCGCTGGTGGGTACGCTGATCTATTCGATTGCCAGCAGCTGGTCGGCGACCATCCTGCCCAGCGGCTTCACCTTCAAGTGGTACATCCAGCTGTGGAGCGATCCGCGCTTCCTGCATGCCTTCGGCCAGTCGCTACTGGTGTGCGTCGGTGCGCTGGTGCTGTCGGTGGTGCTGATCCTGCCCCTGCTGTTCGTGGTGCATTACCACTTCCCGAAACTCGATGCGCTGATGAACATCCTGATCCTGTTGCCCTTCGCGGTGCCACCAGTGGTGTCGTCGGTCGGGCTGTTGCAGCTCTATGGTTCCGGGCCGCTGGCGATGGTCGGTACGCCGTGGATCCTGATCGGTTGCTACTTCACCGTGGCGCTGCCGTTCATGTACCGGGCGATCACCAACAATCTGCAGGCGATCAACCTGCGCGATCTGATGGACGCCGCGCAGCTGCTCGGCGCCAGCACCTTTCAGGCGGCGTTCCTGGTGGTGCTGCCGAACCTGCGCAAAGGCCTGATGGTCGCGCTGCTGCTGTCGTTCTCGTTCCTGTTCGGTGAGTTCGTGTTCGCCAACATCCTCGTCGGCACACGCTACGAAACCCTGCAGGTGTATCTGAACAACATGCGCAACAGCAGCGGCCACTTCACCAGTGCGCTGGTGATCTCGTACTTCTTTTTCGTGCTGGTCCTGACCTGGATCGCCAACATCTTGAACAAGGACAAAAGCGAATGAGCTATGTCAGCGTCCAACACCTGCAGAAAAACTACGCCGGCACCACCGTGTTCAGCGACATCAACTGCGAGATCAACAAGGGCGAATTCGTCACCTTGCTCGGCCCCTCCGGTTGCGGCAAGTCCACGCTGCTGCGCTGCATTGCCGGGCTGACGCCGGTGGATGGCGGCAAGATCCTGCTCGATGGCGTCGATATTGTGCCGCTGAGTCCGCAAAAGCGCGGGATCGGCATGGTGTTCCAGAGCTACGCGCTGTTCCCCAACATGACCGTCGAACAGAACGTCGCCTTCGGCCTGCGCATGCAAAAGGTCAATGCCGACGACAGCCACAAACGTGTCGCCGAGGTGTTGAAACTGGTCGAGCTCAACGACTTCGCCAGTCGTTATCCGCATCAGCTTTCCGGCGGTCAGTGCCAGCGCGTTGCCCTCGCCCGCTCGCTGGTCACTCGCCCACGCCTGTTGCTGCTGGATGAACCGCTGTCGGCGCTGGATGCACGAATTCGCAAACACTTGCGCGAGCAGATCCGGCAGATCCAGCGCGAACTCGGCCTGACGACGATTTTCGTCACCCACGATCAGGAAGAAGCGCTGACCATGTCCGACCGGATTTTCCTGATGAACCAAGGGAAGATCGTGCAGAGCGGCGATGCCGAAACCCTCTACACCGCACCAGTGGACATATTCGCCGCAGGCTTCATCGGCAACTACAACTTGCTTGACGCCGACAGCGCCTCGAAGCTGTTGCAACGGCCGATCAACCACCGTATCGCAATTCGCCCGGAAGCCATCGAGCTGAGCCTCAATGGCGAGCTCGATGCGCAGATCCGCAGCCACAGCCTGCTCGGCAACGTGATCCGCTACCGCGTCGAAGCGCGCGGCGTGGAACTGGTGGTGGACGTGCTCAACCGCTCGGCGGCGGATCTGCATCCCGACGGTCAGCGTCTGGCGCTTTCCATCGATCCGACGGCCCTGTGTGAGGTAGCCTGATGACTTTGCTGACGTTGAAGAGAGAACTGCACTGATGGCCCTGGCAATATTTGATCTGGACGAAACCCTGATCCACGGCGACTGCGCCACCCTCTGGAGCGAACAGATGGGGCGCCTGGGCTGGGTCGATCGCGAGTCGTTCATGCGCAAGAACAACGAGCTGATGGACGCCTACAGCCATGGCAAATTGCGCATGGAAGAATTCATGGCGTTCAGCCTCGAACCGCTGATCGGCCGCACCCCGGAAGAAGTCGACCACCTGGTCGGCCCGTGGGTCGAAGATTTCATCGAACCGATCATCTTCAGCGACGCGACCAAAACCATCGCCGCCCACCGCAAGGCCGGCGACCGGATTCTGGTGATCTCGGCCTCGGGTACACACCTGGTCAAACCGATCGCTGATCGTTTGGGCATCGACGAGATTCTGGGCATCGAACTTGAAGTCGCGCACGGCGTTTACAGCGGCCAGACCGTCGGCACGCTGACCTACCGCGAAGGCAAGATCACCCGCCTGCTGGAATGGCTGGATGCCGAGGAAGAAAATCTGGAAGGCGCGAGTTTCTACTCCGACTCACGCAACGATTTGCCGTTGCTGCTGAAGGTGGATTTCCCGCATGTGGTAAATCCGGATCCGGTGCTGCTGGAGCATGCCGAAAAAGCAGGCTGGCCGATCCATCTCTGGAAGTAAACATAGGTCCAACTGTGGGAGCGGGCTTGCTCGCGAAGGCGGAGTGTCAGTCGATAAATTCGTGTCTGATTCACCGCTTTCGCGAGCAAGCCCGCTCCCACACAGGTTTTCCAGAGTCCTCAGCTCAGGCTATCGTCAATCACCAACACCACCTTCCCCGAAACCGTATTGCTCGCCAGCTCGGCAAACGCCGCTTCGGCATCCTTTACCGGGAAGGTTTTCGCCAGTTGCGGACGCAACCGCCCTTCGGCAAACAACGGCCACACATGCTGGCTCAGGTCACTCAACAGGTCGGCCTTGAACTGATCATCGCGACTGCGCAACGTCGAACCCAGCAACTGCACGCGCTTGGCCAGCACCTGTGCCAGATCCAGCTTCGCTTCTCGTCCGCCCATCAAACCGATCAGCACCCAGCGCCCGTCCAGCGCCGTCAACTTGAGGTTCAGCGCCGCATAATTGCCGCCGACCGGATCAAGAATCACGTCAAACGGCCCGAGGTCGCGCAGGCTCTCCAGATCATCGGTGCGCACCACCCCGCCCTGGGCCCCCAGCGCCTCGCAGTAGGCCAATCGCTCGGTAGACCCGACGCTGACCCAGCATGGATTGCCGAACGCCTTGCACAGCTGAATGGCGGCTGAACCAATTCCACTTGCACCGGCATGCAGGAGAACCTTTTCACCGGGTTTCAGCGCCGCCAGTTGAAAAACATTCAGCCAGACCGTTGCATAAACCTCGGGTAATGCTGCGGCCTCGATCAACGAAACGCCCTCGGGCACCGGCAGCACGTGCCGTCCGTCGACGACCACCTCTTCCGCCATTCCGCCCCCGGCCAGCAAGGCGCAGACCCGGTCGCCGACTTGCCAGGACGAGCCGGCGCCGACCTCGCTGATCACCCCGGAGCACTCCAGACCGAGCACCTGACTGGCGCCAGGCGGCGGTGGATAAAGCCCGGCTTTCTGTAATAAATCGGCGCGATTGAGGCCGGCAGCCGCCACGCGGATGCGCACTTGTCCTACATCACATGCCGGACTCGGCTCTTCAACCCATGCCACTTGCCCTTCAACGCCTTGCAATGCCTTCACAGTGCCTCCATAGTGAGTCTGGACTGAGCCCGAAGCTGTAGCGCCGGGCTTTTTGCATTATGCGACCGGCTCTCGTAGAACCGGCGACTTCAAAGACGGCCTAATATGCGTTATCAATTGTCCCCGCGTCGAATCAGCATGAAGCATTTGCTCCCCAGCACCGCCCTCGCTCTTTTCATCGGTATCGGTTTGTTGCCGATGTCGGGCAACACATTCGCAGCCAACAGCTGGGACAACTTGCAGCCTGATCGCGACGAAGTCATCGCCAGCCTCAATGTCGTCGAGTTGCTCAAGCGTCACCACTACAGCAAGCCGCCGCTCGACGATGCGCGCTCGGTGATCATCTACGACAGCTACATCAAGCTGCTGGACCCGTCGCGCAGCTACTTCCTGGCCAGCGACATCGCCGAATTCGACAAGTGGAAGACCCAGTTCGACGACTTCCTCAAAAGCGGCGACCTCAACGCCGGGTTCACCATCTACAAACGCTATCTGGACCGCGTCAAGGCGCGTCTGGACTTCGCCATTGCGGAGCTGAACAAGGGCGTCGACAAGATGGACTTCACCACCAAGGAAACCTTGCTGATCGATCGCAAGGACGCCCCTTGGCTCAAATCCACCGCTGAACTCGACGACCTGTGGCGCAAACGCGTCAAGGACGAAGTGCTGCGGCAGAAGATCGCCGGCAAGGATTCCAAGCAGATTCAGGACACCCTGACCAAGCGCTACAAGAACCAATTGGCGCGCCTCGATCAGACACGCGCGGAAGACATCTTCCAGGCGTACATCAACACCTTCGCCATGTCCTACGACCCGCACACCAACTATCTGTCGCCGGATAGCGCGGAGAACTTCGACATCAACATGAGCCTGTCCCTCGAGGGCATCGGCGCCGTGTTGCAGAGCGACAACGATCAGGTGAAAGTCGTGCGTCTGGTGCCGGCAGGCCCGGCCGACAAGACCAAGCAGGTTGCACCGGCGGACAAGATCATCGGCGTTGCCCAGGGCAACAAAGAGATGGTCGACGTGGTGGGCTGGCGCCTGGACGAAGTGGTCAAGCTGATCCGCGGCCCGAAAGGCACCGTGGTGCGTCTGGAAGTGATTCCGGCCAGCAATGCGCCGAACGACCAGACCAGCAAGATCGTGCCGATCACTCGCGAATCGGTGAAGCTTGAAGATCAGGCGGTGAAGAAATCGATCCTCAGCCTGAAACAGGATGGCAAGGACTACAAGCTCGGCATCATCGAGATCCCGGCCTTCTACCTCGACTTCAAGGCGTTCCGTGCCGGTGATCCGGACTACAAGAGCACCACCCGTGACGTCAAGAAGCTGCTGACCGAACTGCAGAAAGAGAAAGTCGACGGCGTGGTCATCGACCTGCGCAACAACGGCGGCGGTTCCCTGCAGGAAGCTACCGAGCTGACCAGCCTGTTCATCGACAAGGGCCCGACCGTACTCGTGCGTAATGCCGATGGCCGCGTCGATGTGCTTGAAGATGAAAACCCGGGCGCGTTTTACAAAGGCCCGATGGCACTGTTGGTCAATCGCCTGTCCGCCTCGGCTTCGGAAATCTTTGCCGGCGCCATGCAGGACTACCATCGTGCACTGATCATCGGTGGCCAGACCTTCGGCAAAGGCACCGTGCAGACCATTCAGCCGCTGAACCACGGCGAACTGAAACTGACCCTGGCCAAGTTCTACCGGGTTTCCGGGCAAAGCACCCAGCATCAGGGCGTGCTGCCAGACATCGATTATCCGTCGATCATCGACACCAAGGAAATCGGCGAAAGCGCCCTGCCGGAAGCCATGCCGTGGGACACCATCAAGGCAGCGATCAAGCCTGCGGTCGATCCGTTCAAGCCGTACCTGGCGCAGCTCAAGTCCGAGCATGAGGCACGCAGCGCCAAAGACGCCGAGTTCGTGTTCATCCGTGACAAGCTGGCCCTGGCGCAGAAGCTGATGGAAGAGAAAACCGTCAGCCTCAACGAAGCCGAGCGTCGTGCCCAGCACGCGGACATCGATGCCAAGCAACTGGCGCTGGAAAACATCCGTCGCAAAGCCAAAGGCGAAGAACCGCTGAAAGAGCTGAAGAAGGAAGACGACGACGCCCTCGCGGCAGCCGAGCCGGACAAGGTCAAACCAGAGGACGACGCCTACCTGGCCGAAACCGGGCGCGTGCTGCTGGATTATCTGAAACTGAGTAATCAGGTGGCCAAAAAGTAAGATGATGGCAATTTAGTGTTGACGCTCCTCGGAGCGTCATCAAACAGTCATCATTCTGTCGTGAAATAAAGGACTGGGAGCGTCTCTTCAAGCAAGAGCGCTCCCGGTCCTTTTTTTATCGCCAGAGATAGCCATGACCACGACCGAACAGCTGAGTGCCTTGAGCTCGATCCTGACTCAAAGCGGTTTGCACAGTCTGTTCCAGCCGATCATTTGTCTTTCCGAACGTCGTATTCTCGGTTACGAAGCCCTCACCCGTGGCCCGTCCAACAGCCCTTTGCACTCGCCTATCGCGTTGTTCGCCGTGGCCCGTCAGGCCGGTCGTTTGAGCGAACTGGAAATTGCCTGCCGCCAGTCTGCCTGCCGTCGTTTCAACGAGCAGCAATTGCCGGGCAAGTTGTTCCTCAACGTTTCACCGGAATCTCTGCTTGAAGCCGCGCACCAACCGGGGCGGACCCTGCAACTGCTGCAGGACTTCGGCATTCCACCGAGCCAGGTGGTGATCGAACTCACCGAACAGACGCCAATCGACGATTTCCAGTTGCTGCAAACCGCGCTGCATCACTATCGGGCGATGGGCTTTTCGATTGCACTGGATGACTTGGGTGCCGGCTATTCGAGCTTGCGTCTATGGTCGGAGCTGCGCCCGGATTACGTGAAGATCGACCGCCACTTCATCGACGGCATCCATCAGGACGCATTGAAACGCGAGTTCGTCGGCTCGATCCTGCAAATCGCCAAGGCGTCACGGGCACAGGTGATTGCCGAGGGGATCGAGTTGCCAGAGGAACTGGCGGTGCTGACCGAGATGGGCGTCGATCTGGTACAGGGTTACCTGCTCGGTCGCCCACAGGAGCATCCACCCCGCGATGCCCGGGCCCTGATGCCCAAACACGACAGCAGCGCCGTGGCGCTGAACGACGAGGGCAGCGACCTCAGCGCCCTGCTCAACGACCAACCGGCGGTGCATCGCGACACACCGACTGCCACCGTATTGGAAGCCTTCCGCCGCCAGGCCAATCTGAACTCACTGGCGGTGCTCGATGAACAAGGCCAGCCGTGCGGCATCGTCCATCGCCATTCGCTGTCCGACGCCTTGCTCAAGCCATTTGCCACCGACCTGTTCGCCCGCAAGCCAATCAGCCGCCTGATGAACGACGACTTCCTCGCCGTGGAGATGAGCCAGTCGCTGCAACAGGTCAGCCGCCTGATCACCAGCCGCGCCCGGCAACGCATCGAAGAAGATTTCATCATCACCCTCAACGGCGGATATCTCGGCCTCGGTCGGGTGATCGACGTGCTCAAGCTGATCACCGAACTGAAAATCCAACAGGCCCGCTACGCCAATCCACTGACCCTGCTGCCCGGCAACGTGCCGATCCAGCAATGCCTGACCCGCCTGCTGCAACAAGGCCGCGAATCGATCATCTGCTACGTCGACATCGACAGCTTCAAACCCTTCAACGACATCTACGGCTACGGCCGTGGCGACGAAGTCCTGCTGTGCCTGGCGCAATGCCTCAACGAACGCGTCGACCCATCCCGCGACTTCGTCGGCCACATCGGCGGTGACGACTTCCTGCTGGTGCTCGGCCCGGAAGACTGGCGCAAACGCCTCAACCAGTTGCTCGACGACTTCCAAAGCCAATGCCGCCGCTTCTATCGCCCGGAACATCTTGAGGCCGGCTGCTTCATCGCGCCGAACCGGCAGGGGATTCGGCAGGAGTTTCCGTTGCTCTCGTTATCGATCGGCGTCGTCCACTTGCACCCCACGGCTTGCGCAGAACTGGATGCGAGTCAACTGGCGGAGATGGCTTCGCAGGCGAAGCATCATGCGAAGAATGTTCCGGGGTATAGCGTGCATGTGATTGATAGCCTCACTGCCGCCGACCTTCAACTGCCGCAACTGATTGGCCAACGCTGATTCCACAGACAATACAGATCCCTGTGGGAGCGGGCTTGCTCGCGAAGGGGGCATTTGAATTAGCCCAACTGTTTCGGCCTTAACCCATATCTGAATCATCGGCGTGATACTTCAATAAACAACTCAACAAAACCTGCATAAACTGACGCTGGTCCTCTACGTCGTCATCAAAATAAGTAGTTATTCTTGTAAATACCTCATCAAAGCTATCACCGGCTTCCAAATAGTACTTCAGTGTGTCGATACACCACTCTCGTTCCTCAACGCTATAAAAAATAAACTCAGGCTTCATAAGAATATCAAATAGCTCAGCAAGCTCTTTCTTGTCATTGACATTCTTCGAGACGATGATTTTTTCACGAGCGTCATCATGAGTATTTTCTATATCAAATAGAAAAAGCAGACCACGCAAAACAAAATATTCAGGCTTACGTTTCAATTCACAAACTCCGTATAAGAGGTTATCGGCTCAGCTGCTCTATTGAGAACTACTACAGCATGTGTTTGCTGTCCATAAACGACTCCTCCCCTTTTGTACCCCTCGCCAACAACCTTACCCATATTCATAGGTTCTTTAGACGCGATTTGACCGTTCCGTCTGAAAATAAGCTGTGCACGATGTATTGCGTTAAGTTGATCTCGATAACTAAAAAAGTGAGTAGCCGCACTGGGTATTTTTGGCTGCCCTGCTCGCCTCCCATTGGTATAAACCTCGATAATTCCAGTTGTTGGATTTCTTCCCGTCAGTGAGCGTTCCTGCTGAGAAGCTAGTGTGGTCTGTTTGCCATGTTTCTCTAAGAAGTGTGCGTCTTGTGTGGCTCTCTCCATTTCATCCAGACGCCGATGAGCATTTTCTTCTGCCACCTCATCAAGCCTCGCCCGCCGCTCCTGCGCTGTCATCTTCGGCAGTGGAGGCGCTCCTTCTTCGACGACTGCACGACCCGCCTCGTACCGCATCGGACGGCGCGGTGTCGGCGGAGGACAGGTGCAGCTCAACCCCAACGGATCCACCCACCCCGTCGGATTCGGCACGTACCGGTACTGATTCAACCCACCCGCCAACTTGATGGGATCCGGCGTCAGATACCGCCCCAACCGCGGGTCGTAATACCGATGCCGGTTGTAATGCAGTCCACTTTCCGCGTCGAAATACTGCCCCTGAAAACGCAGCGGCTGGTCGAGATAGTCCTCGCCGGCGAGGGTGATCGCCGCGACTTTGCCGTAGGCGTCGTACTGCGCGGACCAGACGATTTCGCCGCTGTAGTCGGTGAGTTCCTGCGGGGTGCCGAGGTGGTCGAGTTGGTAGTAGAACGGGCAGGCGCGTTTCGGGCCTTTGCCGTCGAGCAACGCCAGCGGGCGGAAGGTGCCGGGTTCGTAGACGTAGCTGCGGTGGTGCGTCGGGCTGCTTTCGGCAACGAGGTGGTCGCCTTGCCAGAAGAACTCGGTGCTGACGCCGTCGACGGTCTTGCGGATGCGTCGGCCGAAGGCGTCGTATTGATAGGTCGCGGTTTGGCCGTCGGGGCGGGTCAGGCTGATCAGGCGGTGTTGGCAGTCGTAGCGGTACTCGGTGACGAGTTGCTGGTCGCGGCCACGACGCTCGCGGATCAGGTTGCCGAAAGCATCGTAGTCGTAGTGCCGGTCGCCTTGCATCAGCAGGCGGTTGCCCTTGATCCGGGTGGGACCGGGGCGGTCCTGCATCAGCAGGTTGCCGGCCGGGTCGTGGGCGAAGGACTCGGGCAGTTCGTCACGCGAGTGACGTACGCGGATCAAGCGGTCGAGGGCGTCGTAGGCGTAGGTGCGCTGGCCGTGACGGCTGTCGGCAATGTGCTCGAGGTTGCCGTTGGCGCTGTAGGCATAATCGCGGCGGTATAGCGACGCGTGCTGATGGCCTACAGCGTGGGCGAGTAAACGGCCCTGATCGTCGTAGGCATAATCGCTGAGCAGCAGGCCTTGCTGGCGTTGTTGCTCACGACCGCATTCAAACTGATGGCTGGTCAGCCGCGTGCCATTGAGATCGATGGCGGTCAGCGCACCGCCCTTGGCGTAGTGATAATCGAGCTTGCTGTTGTCCGGCAGACGCTGGCGCTTGAGCTGGCCGCAGGCGTCATATGCATACCGCAAAGTGCCCCAGCCCTGATGCTCGGTGATCAGCCGGTCTTGCAGATCGTATGCGAAGGCCAGTGGATGTCTCTGGCCGTCATCGACACCGGTCAACCGCCCCAGGCGATCGTAGCGGTAAGCCACCTGAACCCCGTCGGGCAGGGTTTTCAGCAGCAGACGCCCGGCCGCATCACGCTGGTAAGCGGTGACCAGCGTTGAGCCGTCATCGCCGAACTCGGTCTTCTCCAGCAGGTGCCCATTACGATCGTAGGCGTAGGCGGTGCTCCGCCCGTCGAAGCCGGTTTCCTGTCGGATCAATCCGCTCGGCGTGTAGTCCAGTCGATACTTTTCCCCGGACTCGTTCTCGATTTCCGTGAGCAGCAGTTGCGCATGGTCGTAGCGGTATTGCACCCGCGTGCCGTCGGGATTGATCTTGCGCGAGACCAGGTGCAGGTCATCGTCATACTCGTAGCGGGTGATGCGCCCAAGTTCGTCGCGCTCGGCGGTAACCTGGCCATAAGCGCCGTAGCTGTAGGCGCGGGTGGCACCTGTAGGAAAGGTCGTCTGAACCAGTCGGCCAGCCGCATCCCACTGCTGACGGGTAATCGCGCCGTGTTCGTCGCTAGAGGTCGTCCGCCGTCCCAGCGCATCGTAGGAAAAACGCCGCACACCGGCATCGGGCAGGGTTTCTTCGATCAGTTGGCCGAGGTCGTTCCAGACAAAAATGTGCCGACTGGTGTCCGGATAGCGGATCGACAGCAACTGCCCGCGAACGTTGTAGTGGTAATGGGTGACCTGGCCGTCGGGATCGACCGCTTCGGTGACATCCCCTTCAGCGTTGCGCCGGAATGTCCACACCGCCTCACCGCGAGAACGGCTGTGCAGGAAACCGTTGCGGTACTCGTAGGACGTTGGCTCGTCTTCCGGCGGAAGCAGCGCGATCAGCCGTCCGACGTCGTCGTAACGGTATTCGGTGATCGCACCGAGCGCGTCCTGCTCGGCGATCAGCCGGCCCTGATCGTCATAGGCCTTGAGGTGCTCACCGCCATCGGCCTCGACCTTGCGCACCAGCCGTGCGCTGTCATCGTGGACGTAAACCTCTTCGGTGCCATCGACGTAATGCACCGCGACACGGCCGTCGTCGTCCCAGACATACCGCGTGTCCATCTGCGAGAACGACGCCCAGTGCCGTACGCAGCGCGCCGCTTTGCCGGCACGCTCCCACTCCCAGAAGAAACTCGCGCCGCCGGTCAGTTGCCGCTGCAGGATGACGTGCTGATCGTCGTAGTCGTAACGCTCGCTGTCACCGACGGCGTTGGTCGCGGCCAACAAACGCTGACGGGCGTCGTAGCAATAACTGACCAACGTTTGCTCGGTGCGCCAGCCATCGCCCCCAAGCACCTGGTAATCCACCGCCACCAGATGCGCATGGTCGTAGCGCAAAAACAGCGAGCGACCTGCGCCGTTATCCAGGCGCTGCACACGGTCGGAATAATCGCGATTCACGGTCAGACGATTGCCATACGCATCACTGACCGCCGTCAGCCGCCCAGCCCGAAAGTGATAAAACCGCGCCGTATCCCCCGCCAGCGCGAGGATCAGTTCCTCCGGCTCATTCCCGAGAAAAATCGCCGCCCGCGACAGGCTGTTGTGAATCTGCGGCCGTTCAACGCTGGGCAACGGAAACCGCGTGCGGCGGTTCTCGTGATCGACCCAGACCACCACATCGCCATCAAACTCCAGCCGATGCGCCAGCGAATGACTCCAGCCAAACCCCAGCCCGACATCGATCTCCACCGCGCTGGTGCGGTACAACCGGGTGAACTCGAACGGCAGCAAACCATCGAGCGTGCCATCGCTCAGGGTCAGCAGTTCTTCGCCGGTGACCATCGACACCGGACAGCCGTTGGTGCAGGTCAGCGGCGCGCAATCGGCGCTGTCGCCGTTGGGGTTTTTCGCTTGATCGGGAGCGTTATCGTGGTGCTCGTTTTTCTTCAGGGCGGCATTGCGCTTCGCATCCCAGCGCAATTGCATGCGCCCCTTTTTCACGCCGGCGGCAATACCCCGCGCGGCAACGGTTTTGTACTGGTCGACGTAATGGATGAACGTGTTGACGATGCCAAAAATCGCCTTGACCAGGCGCTTTACAACCGACAGCAACTGGGCCGCGCGATCCGCCAGGCGCAGGGTCAGATAAGCGATCCCTGCGCCAGCCCCGACGAATGTCAACACAACGCCGATCAGCACATCGATCAGCACCTGCACGATCATCATCGACGCCGTTTCAGCGGTTTTGCCGGCGATCTGGCTGGGCGGCAGCATCTCGAGCCAGAGGCTCGCCGCACGCAACAGCAAACACAGCGCCGCTTCATCACTGACCAGCAACTGCAGTTTCTGCATGACATCCGGAGCTGACTCTGCGAGCCGGATCAGATCAGCCGCGCCGCTTCCCAGCCGCTCGGCAAATGCGCCTGGATCCTTGAGAATGTCCGACAGCATCCCGATGCTGTCCCACACCCCCTCGATCGCCGCCCAACTCCCGGCGAGCATGCCGTTGCTCGCGGCTGTCGCCACCGACTGTGACCACTGCGGCTTGAACCCCTGCCACTCGCTGCGCAGCCAGCCATCCAGCTCACCGGTCAAGCCGTCGTAGGACTTGAACAGCGCCTTGATCTGCTCCGGGGTAACCTCGCTGTGCACCTGCACGCGATAGAACTTGCCTGGCGTACCGGTGAAGGTGCCCCGGCCTTGCGCATCCAGTGCCACGGGCGAGGTTTTTCCATCATCCACCGCCACCACATCCACCACGATGTCGCCCAGCGGAATGTCGTACACCGACTCGAACTTGCTCTCGATCGCCAGCACTCCGCTCTTCGGGCACTGCACGACGCTGGAGGAAAACTCACTGTCGCCAGTGCTGACGGCAGTGACGCGATCGCCGAAGCGAATGATCCGCTCCATGCCCATCAGCGACGGCAGGTCGGCCGCGTGGCTGACCTGGTCGGCCGCGCGACTCAACCAATGCTCAAGTTGTTGGCGATAGAGGTCGAGGGTGTCGGGGAAGCTGTCGAGTTCCTGCTCGATGCGGCTGACGGCGTCCATCAGCGCACACGACGATGCGGGGTGGAATGAAAAACCGGGTCAAACATGAGCGTTCCCTCGCGCAGAAATTAGGCGCGGGGACTTTGCGGGGGATCAGCCAGGAAAGAAGTCAGGCGAGTAGGCGTTTGCTGTAGGACTAATCTGTAAAAAACCAGTTACTACAAAACGTATAGCTATAAACGTAAACGTGGCGTGAGGTTTCCCTCACGCCACGTTTATCGGGCCGACACAAATGGATTTACTGGGTTTAATCGCGAGCGCTCAATTCTTTGAGTTTGAGTTCGGCCAACGGGTGGCCGGCCTTGGCGGCCAAAGTCCACCAGCGCGCAGCCTCTGCTGGATCCGGCCCCTTGCTCGGGGTGCCTGCAAGACTGATCACACCGACCTGATAGGCCGCTTTGCCATCGCCGGCGAGTGCCGCCAGACGCAATAGCCGCACACCCTCTTCGCGGGCACCCAGGCCAACCCCGCGAAACGTCAGAATGTGCCCATAAAAGCTTTGCGCGCCAACATCGCCAAGATTGGCCATGCGCGCAAACTGCCCTTCGAGCCAGCGCCAGCCTCTGGGCTGGCGGACGAACCACGACCAGTGAAACAGCCTACGGGCCAACCAGTAACTGGCCGACGCCTTGAGTCGTAAGAACACTCAGGCCTCCGCCGATTCCGGGTACTCGTATTCGAAAACCCTGACCACTTCCGACGCATGCCAGGAAGCAGCCGCGACGCCATCGGAGGGCCCGGAAAAGCGCCCCAGACGCTCGACACATTCAAAAAAACCGGTACGTGGCAAACGGCTGGCACCCTGGCTGATCACCAGCGAGCTGCGCAATGGCTGCTCGGCCTTGGCGTCCAGTGCGGCCAGATGCTCAAGTGCCGCGGTCAGCGTCTGCATCGCCGGCGTCGGCAGTTGCAAACGTTCGAGCAAGGCTCGATAGGTCAACAGATGGCGCTGCCTGCGCGCCTGATCCAGCTCCCCGAGCAATCCGTCCCAATGTTGACGACTGATGCGTACGCTCACGATTCATCCCTCCAACCCGGCACCGTCAATTCCCAGGCCAGGCTGCGACGAATCGCGGCGTCAGGTTGACGCTCGCCGCTTTCGATCATGGCCAGATAAGACGGGCTGATGCCTACCGTGCGGGCCAGCGCCTCGATGGCGATGCCCTTCCCTTCGCGCAAACTGCGTAGTTGATCCAGACCTGGAAGAATCGGGTCCGGCGTTGCAGCCGTCGGCGCTGGCGCCTGCTGCTGCGGTGTTTCGTTGATGCCTGCTGCTTTCAGTAGAGCCTGATACTGAACCCATGGCAGAACCGCATATTCGGGTTCGCCATCGCGTGCAATTATCTGAATATCCATGACTACCCCGTAGGACAACAACACTTAGCGAGTCGGCACTTTTCCCTAGAAGTGTAATCCTAACAGCGGCCAAGGTCGCGGGGGGTATCTATCTGTATCCGGGCGAAGTGAATCAGGGCTTTTTCGGGCCCTGCAGCTGAAGTTGCTCGGGGGTATCTGGCAGGCGCTCGACCACCGCGAGCTTTTCCGGCTGCTGCCGGCTGCGCCAGAGCCGGAAAGCATTGAGCTCGTCGTCGAGGGTTTTCATCACCCAAGCCAGAACCGCGATGTCATCGAGCATGCCGAACACCGGGATGAAATCCGGGATCGCATCCACCGGACTGAGGAAGTACATCAGCCCCGCTACCACCGAAACCATGGCTTTCGGGCTGATGGCCCGATACTCGCCACGCCAGTAAGCCAGGCACAGTGCCTGGAGCAGACGCAGATCATCCTTGAGTTTGCCAAGACGATTGCCTTGCGCGGCACCTTTGCTCGCCACCGCGAACAACAGAGTCGGCAGACGCCCACGCGCCAGCAATCGACCGGCGAGGGGCAGAAATCGGGCGAAATTCCACGGCGCTTTCATCTATTTCTCCCGTTGAAATGTTATCCACACAAATTGTGGATAACCTTGTGAACAGAGCTGCATTTCAGCGCTGAAAGCCCCGTTTTATAAGGGCCGCGCTCAGATCGGGCGTTTTTTACTCACATAAAAAACCCCAATATTTCATTGACTTGGCAGCTCAGGGCGTCTAGCGCTGGCGGCCTCAATCTCTAGGACTGCTGCGAGCCGCATCCGTTCGCTCTGTTTACCGCCAGCTTCGTCCAGATGCAACAACGCCCCGCATAAGCGAGGCGTTGTTGGCGAAGCCGTTAACGATGCCTGTTACTTGGCAGCAGCGGCGTCTTCTTTGGCTGGATCCTTGATGGCCAGCAGTTCCAGGTCAAAGACCAGGACCGAGTTGGCCGGGATCGCCGGGCTTGGCGATTGCGCGCCGTAAGCCAGATCGCTAGGGATGTACAGCTTGTACTTCTCACCAACGTGCATCAGTTGCAGACCTTCAACCCAACCCGGGATCACGCCGCTGACCGGCAGATCGATCGGGCTGCCACGTTCAACGGAGCTGTCGAACACGGTGCCGTTGGTCAGCTTGCCGGTGTAGTGAACGGTCACTACGTCGGTAGGCTTAGGCTGTGGGCCGTCGGCTTTCTTGATCACTTCGTACTGCAGACCGGATGCAGTAGTGGTCACGCCGGCCTTCTTGCCGTTTTCTTCGAGGAATTTCTTGCCGGCAGCTGCCGACTCTTCGCTCATCTTGGCCATACGCTCTTCAGCACGCTTCTGCAGCGCGGCAAAGGCTTCGACCAGTTCTTCGTCTTTCAGCTTCTGTTCTTTCTTGCCGACGGCATCTTCGATGCCCTGGGCTACCGCTTTGGAGTCCAGATCATCCATGCCTTCCTGAGCAAGGCTCTTGCCCATGTTCAGGCCGATACCGTAGGAAGCTTTTTGCGCCGGGGTTTTCAGCTCTACGCTGGTCTGCGAATCACAACCCGCGAGGACCAGGCTAACCAGGGCTACCGCCGCCGCCAACCGATGCTGTTTCATGCTATTTCCTTGTTCATGCGCCGAAAGGGCAATCGAGTAAAGCCGCGAGCTTATCAGGCCGCCACGACCAATGGCTACCGGCATGAGAGCAGGAAACGTCCGATAAGTTCAGGGATTAAAACGCATTCGGGAAAAGGGACGATGAAGCTTCTGTCATCTTGGCCCGACAGAGACTGAAGAGACTTCCTACCACAGTTGGCGTAATGGCCACTTGCCGCACCCGCAACAGCTGAGGCATAACAGCGCAACAACTCGACAAGGATGTTTATCTTGCGCCTCTTCTACCGTGTGCTGACCCTGATCATCGTGCTGCTGGGCCTGGGCCTGGCCGTGGTTTTGTACTACGTCGCCAACCCGAAATTACCGTTCTACTCCCCCGCCCAAAAGGTGCATTACCTGAACCAGTGGAGTGAAGAACAACGCCAGACCTACTACTTCACCCCGCAGGGCACACAGGTCAAAGGCCTGCGTTATGAATGGTTCGAGGCGCTGGAATTACCCTTCTCACAGCAGCGTTTCGCGTCCCCGGAATACCTCGCACGCTTCGGCTTTCTGGTTGATCCGCAACAGAAAGCCACACCGAACAACCCTGGCAATCTACCGGTCGGTTTCGCCCGCCATCGAAATCCCGGCGGTAACGAGCAATATCTCGATATCACCTGCGCCGCTTGCCACACCGGCGAATTACGCTTCAAGGACCAGGCCGTGCGAATTGACGGCGGTTCGGCGCAGCATGTCTTGCCTTCCAGCGTTCCGACATTGCGCGGCGGCAGTTTCGGACAGGCATTGGTCGCCAGTCTGACCTCGACTTACTACAACCCATGGAAGTTCGAGCGTTTCGCCCGCAATGTGCTGGGCAATGACTATGAGGCGCGCCACGAGCAACTGCGCAAGGACTTCAAGGCGTCTCTGAACACGTTCCTGAAAGTCGCCTGGAACGACACTCACCGCGGCCTCTACCCCACCGAAGAGGGCCCGGGACGCACCGATGCGTTCGGCCGCATCGCCAACGCCACCTTCGGCGACGCGATCTCCCCCACCAACTACCGGGTGGCCAACGCCCCGGTGGACTACCCGCAACTGTGGGACATGTGGACGTTCGACTGGGTGCAATGGAACGGCTCGGCACAGCAACCGATGGCGCGCAATATCGGGGAGGCACTGGGTGTCGGCGCCACGTTGAATTTCTTCGACAGCAATGGCCAGCCGCTACAGGGCGATGCCCGTTACGCCTCCAGTGTCCGCGTGCGTGACCTGCACAAAATCGAAGAAACCCTGCAACACCTGCAACCACCCGCCTGGCCGGAAGATGTCTTGGGTGCGGTGGACAAGCCACTGGCCGCCAGGGGCCGCGCGCTGTTTGCCGAGAACTGCGCCGGTTGCCACGTGCCACGCAAGACTCAGGAGGGCGAACGCTGGGTGCAGCATTTGCACATGCTGCCGGTGGCGGTGATCGGCACCGATCCGAATGCAGCGACCAACATTGCCAACCACCGTTTCGACCTGACGCCGCTGCAATGGGATCTGAAGGAGCTTGAGCAGATGGATGTGAAGCTGCATCCAACGCCCAAAGAGCCATTGGACCTGAGACAGCTATCGGTGGCCAAGGGCCTGGCTTACGTCACCGCATTCGTCGAAAACCGCGCTTATCGCGAGGCCGGTGTCACCCCTCAGGAAAAGCCACAACTCGATGGCTTCGGTCTGCCGATCGGCGTGCGCGAAAAAGTCGCTTACAAGGCCAGACCGTTGGCCGGGGTTTGGGCCACCGCGCCATTTCTGCACAACGGTTCGGTACCGAGTCTTTATCAACTGCTGTCGCCCCAGGATGAACGCGCCACCACCTTCTATAAAGGCACTCTCGAGTACGACCCACGCCACTTGGGATATCGCACCGAGGCCTTTACCAACGGCTTTCTGTTCGACACCCGGATTAGCGGCAACCACAACAGCGGTCATGAGTTCCGCGCCGGCGAGCGTGGCAATGGCGTCATCGGTCGACTGCTGCAACCGCAGGAACGCTGGGCATTGCTGGAGTACCTGAAAGTCCTGGGCGGACCGTTGGAGGCTCAATTGCCATGATGATCAATTCGTACAAAAGACCGTCCATGCTCGCCCGCCTCTGGTTGTGGCTGGGACGCCTGCTCGGCAAAACCCTGCTGGCATTGCTGATTATCGGCCTGCTGGGCTGGGCCATCGCGAGCGCATGGTTCGCCTGGCAACACCGCGGCCCGGTGTCGGCGCAAGAACAGATTCCCGCCGGTGAAGCGGCGATGACCCAGGACGTGATCCAGACGGCGGTGCGCATCGTCGATCAACACCGCGAAGGCACTCGCTACCTGCGCGACGCGCATGCCAAGGCCCACGGTTGCGTGAAGGCCGAAGTGACGGTGCTGCAGGAACTGGCGCCAGCGTTGCGCCAAGGCGTATTCAGCGAGCCGGGTAAAACCTGGCAGGCGATGATTCGCCTGTCCAATGGCAACGCCTATCCACAGTTCGACAGCATCCGCGACGCCCGGGGCATGGCGATCAAACTGCTCGATGTTCCCGGGAAACAGCTGCTAGGCGACCGTCAGGAGCGCCACGAACAAGACTTTGTGATGTTCAGCCATGCGAATTTCTTTGTCAGCGATGTCGCCGAGTATCGTCAGAATGTAGCGGCTCAGGCTGATGGCAAAAAGATCATGGCATTTTTCCCCGGCTGGGATCCACGCACCTGGCAGATCCGCCACTTGTTCATCGCGCTGGCAACACTGTCGCCGCCACCGGACAGCCCGACAGGGACGACTTACTTTTCGGTATCCCCCTACAAATTCGGTGAGGCCAATGCGAAGTTTCGGGTAGCACCGGATCCTGATAATTGCCCGGCGTATGCCCTGCCCCCGCAAAACCATGACCTGCCGAACTTCCTGCGCAGTGCCCTGAATCAGCAATTGTCGACGGATCGGGTGCCGGCGTGTTTCGTACTGCAGATTCAGCGCCAGGATGCGAACAGGTACATGCCGATCGAGGACACCAGCATCGAATGGCGCGAGCAGGATTCACCGTTTGAAAGCGTGGCGCGGATTACCCTGCCTGCGCAGGACTTCGACACTCCGGCACTGAATCTAGAATGCGACAAACTGTCGTTCAACCCATGGTTTGGTATTGAGGCGCATCGGCCGATTGGCGGGATCAACCGCTTGCGCAAAGCGGTGTATGAGGCAGTGAGTGACTATCGGCATAGCCGCAATGCCGAACAGTAAAACGTACCTGTGGTGAGGGGATTTATCCCCTTACCACAGCGGCAATGCAGAAATTATCAAATCGCAGACAGCAAAAAGCCCGCACTAGGCGGGCTTTCTGTGGTGACCTGGCGTTCAGTGGGTCCAGGTGACCGAATATGGCGCAGCGGACGGGACTCGAACCCGCGACCCCCGGCGTGACAGGCCGGTATTCTAACCGACTGAACTACCGCTGCGCGAAACGCTTGAAACGAATGGTGGGTGATGACGGGATCGAACCGCCGACATTCTGCTTGTAAGGCAGACGCTCTCCCAGCTGAGCTAATCACCCTTCGCTTCGTTACGGGGCGCATTATGCCACAAGTTTTCGTAAAGTGTTGATTTAATTGAAGTTTTTTTTCAAAAAAATCCGAAAACCGGTGAAACGACACAACCCGATGGAACAAGGTACAAACGTGAGACAGAAAAAAACCCGCTTTAGCGGGTTTTTCCGTGGTGACCTGGCGTTCAGTGGTCCAGGTTACCGAATATGGCGCAGCGGACGGGACTCGAACCCGCGACCCCCGGCGTGACAGGCCGGTATTCTAACCGACTGAACTACCGCTGCGCTAAACACTTGAAACGAATGGTGGGTGATGACGGGATCGAACCGCCGACATTCTGCTTGTAAGGCAGACGCTCTCCCAGCTGAGCTAATCACCCTTCGCTTCGGTGTGGCGCGCATTCTACGGAGCGACCCAACCTCTGGCAAGCACTTTTTTAATTAATTTTCTCAGGCCTTCCAAAGGCTTAGAGAAGGGTTGGCCTATGACCCGGCGAAGACAATAATGCCCCCCTTTGTATAAAGGAGAGACTCACCCCATGTGGTTCAAAAACCTGCTTATCTATCGCCTGACCCAAGACCTGCCTGTCGATGCCGAGGCGCTGGAAACTGCACTGGCCACCAAACTGGCGCGTCCATGTGCAAGCCAGGAGTTGACCACCTACGGTTTCGTCGCGCCATTCGGCAAAGGCGAAGATGCTCCACTGGTACACGTCAGCGGTGACTTCCTGCTGATCGCTGCGCGTAAAGAAGAACGCATTCTGCCGGGCAGCGTCGTGCGCGACGCGGTCAAGGAAAAGGTCGAAGAGATCGAAGCCGAGCAGATGCGCAAGGTCTATAAGAAGGAACGCGATCAGATCAAGGATGAAATCATCCAGGCGTTCCTGCCGCGCGCCTTTATCCGTCGCTCGTCGACCTTCGCCGCCATCGCGCCGAAACAGGGCCTGATCCTGGTCAACTCGGCCAGCCCGAAACGCGCCGAAGACCTGCTCTCCACCATGCGTGAAGTGCTCGGCACCCTGCCCGTCCGTCCGCTGACCGTGAAAACCGCGCCGACCGCCGTGATGACCGAGTGGGTCACCACCCAGCAAGCGGCCCCGGACTTCTTCGTTCTGGACGAGTGCGAGCTGCGCGACACCCACGAAGACGGCGGCATCGTGCGTTGCAAGCGTCAGGACCTGACCAGCGAAGAAATCCAGCTGCACCTGAGCACCGGTAAAGTCGTGACTCAGTTGTCGCTGGCCTGGCAGGACAAGTTGTCGTTCATGCTCGATGACAAGATGACCGTCAAACGCCTGAAGTTCGAAGACCTGCTGCAAGATCAGGCGGAACAGGACGGTGGCGACGAGGCCCTGGGCCAACTGGACGCCAGCTTCACCCTGATGATGCTGACCTTCGGCGACTTCCTGCCGGCGCTGGTGGAAGCGTTGGGCGGTGAAGAGACGCCTCAGGGGATCTAAAACCCTTGTGAAATCCTAATGTGGGAGCGGGGGGGGGGGGGGGGGGGGGGGGGGGGGGGGGGGGGGGGGGGGGGGGGGGGGGGGGGGGGGGGGGGGGGGGGGGGGGGC
>NZ_JANLOG010000078.1:0-34315 GCF_025466205.1 Pseudomonas sp. 13B_3.2_Bac1 | reverse complement strand
TTGAAAGCATGCCCCCGGGGGGGAGGGGGCTTGCTCGCGAAGAGGCCCGCTCAGACACCATAGGTGTAGAAACTAACTACCACTATCGGTCCTGCGGCTACTCACCTCAGCCGGCACATCATCCCCGGCCATGCGCTTGCGGAACAATGCAGCCCGCGCCAGCAGCAGCGTGGTCACCGGTACGGTAATCGCCAGCAGAATCGGAATCAGCCACGCGTGCAGCACCGGCCCGGACTTGAGCACCGAGAAGCAGATGATCGATGCCAGCGCCACACACCAGGCGCCCAGCGTCGATGCCAGCGCCGGTGGGTGCATGCGCTGGAAGTAATCCTTCATGCGCAGCAATCCGGTAGCGCCAATCAGCGCAAACACCCCGCTGAGCACCAGCAGGATCGCCACCGGAATCTCGACCCACAGCGACAATTCAGCATTCATTCGATCACCTCGCCACGCAGCAGGAATTTCGCCAGGGCAAACGAGCCGACGAAGCCGAACAGCGCGATCAGCAGCGCCGCCTCGAAGTAAGTGTCACTGGAATAACGAATGCCCAACGTCAGCATCATCAGCATGGCGACGATGTACAGGTAATCCAGAGCGAGTACCCGATCCTGTGCCGACGGCCCCTTGAACAGGCGAATCAAGGTCAGGACCATCGCCAGCGAGAATAGAAACAGCGTCAGCAGAATCGCGTTCGACAGCAGCGGGCTCATTCGAAAATCTCCATCAACGGCTGCTCGTAGGCAGTCTTGAAGTGGTGGATGAAGTGCGCCTCGTCATCCAGATCCCAAACGTGCAGCAGCAGGATGCTGCGATCCAGCGCCAGCTCCGACCACACGGTGCCGGGCACCACGGTGCAGATCATCGCCAGAGCAGCCAGACCGTGGGCGTCGCGCAGGTCCAGCGGCACTTTGACGAAGCGCGAACGCGGCGGCCGGCGACCGGCGTTGAGCACGCCCCAGGCGACGATCAGGTTGGAGAGGATCACGTCACGACCGACCAGCAGGAACAGGCGCAGGATCGTCAGCGGGCGGCGAATGCGTACCTGTTTCGGACGCAGCTTGCGCATCATCAGCGGTGCCGCGAACCCCAGTATTGCACCGAGCAGCAGATTGCCCGGGCTGACAGACAGGTTCAGCGTGAGCCACAAGACCCACAGTGCCAGTGACAGCCACGGCGCGGGAAATACACGCTTCATGGTTGCACCTCCAGCATCGCCGCCTTGGCTTCAGGGCTTGGCACGGCGCGAGTGCCGAGCACCGCCATCACGTATTGCTGCGGATTGTTCAAGGCGTCGGCGGTGGCCTGGGTGTAGCGCAGCAATGGCTCGGCCTTGAAGGTCAGTGCGATGCTCAGCCCCAGCAACAGGAAGATCGGCGCACATTCAAGCTTGCGCAGCAGCGGCGAAGGGCGCTCTTCGGGTGTCCAGAAACGCTGGATACCCATACGGGCGAATGCCATCAGTGAGGCCAGTCCGGAGAGGATCAGCAGGGCCAGCAACGCCCATGCGGCATTCGAGATTGGAGCATCAGTTCCCAGCCCCAACGGATTGAGCAGAGCACCGATCAGGTTGAGCTTGCCGATGAACCCGGACAGCGGCGGCATGCCGATGATCAACAGCGCGCAGGCAATGAAGCTCAAACCGAGAAACGCCATGGTCCACGGAATGACCTGACCGACCACCGCTTTCTGTTCGTCGTCGAGGTTGATGCCCTTGGGCGGTTGCAAGGATTCCTGCGGACGTGGCAACAACTCGTTTTCGTCCTCCAGCGGGATTTCGTTGGCCGAACGTGAACGCTCAATCAGTTCGGCCAACAGGAACAGTGCGCTCAGGGCCAGGGTCGAGCTGACCAGATAGAACAGCGCTGCGCCGATCAGGTTCGGCTGGGCGAAACCTACCGCCGACAGGAGAATCCCCGCCGACACCAGAATGCTCAGGCTGGCCATGCGCTCCAGACGTTGCGCGGCCAGAATCGCCAGCGCCGCGCAGGCCATGGTCGCCATGCCGCCGTAGATCAGCCAGTCACCGCCGAAGAATGCCGAGGCTCCGGCTTGCCCGGAGAACAGCAGCGTCCACAGGCGTAGCAGGGTGTAGACGCCGACCTTGGTCATGATCGCGAACATCGCCGCAACCGGTGCGCTCGCCGAGGAGTAGGCCGGCACCAGCCAGAAGTTCAGCGGCCACATACCAGCCTTGGCCAGGAACGCCACGGCGAGAATCCCCGCGCCGGCGTGCAGCAAGCCACGGTCGGCTTCCGGCACCAGTGGAATCTTCAGCGCCAGATCGGCCATGTTCAGGGTGCCGGTGACGCCATAGATCAGCGCCGCGCCAATCAGGAACAGCGACGAGGCCAGCAGGTTGATCGAGATGTAATGCAGCCCCGACGACACCCGCGCCCGACCCGAGCCGTGCAGCAACAGGCCATAGGAGGCGGCGAGCAGCACCTCGAAGAACACGAACAGGTTGAACAGGTCGGCGGTGAGGAACGCGCCGTACAGGCCCATCAGTTGAATCTGGAACAGCGCGTGGAAGCTCGACCCCGCGCCGTCCCAGCGCGCCATGGCAAACAGCAGTGCGCTGACGCCGATGATGCCGGTCAGCACCAGCATCAACGCCGAGAGGCGATCGACCACCAGCACGATGCCGAACGGCGCCTGCCAGTTGCCCGGCAGGTACACGCCGATGGAACCGGGCACACCAGTGGTTTGCGTCCACTGCAGCAGCATCACCGAAATGAACAGGCCGACGAGGCTGGAGAACAGATTGATTTTCGCCTTCAGCGGGCGGTGCTTTTCGCCGAGCATCAACATGATGGCGGCGGTCAGCAGCGGCAGCAGGATCGGTGCGGCGATCAGGTGAGTCATCGCCATCATTCCTTGGGCTCCCGGCCGTCGACATGGTCGGTGCCGGTCAGGCCCCGCGACGCCAGCAACACCACCAGGAACAGCGCGGTCATGGCGAAGCTGATGACGATTGCCGTCAGCACCAGGGCCTGTGGCAGCGGATCGGTGTAGTGCAGCAGGTCCTGGGTCACGCCGTCCTTGATCACCGGCTCTTTACCGATGAACAGGCTGCCCATGCTGAAGATGAACAGGTTGACCGCGTAGGACAACAGGCACAGGCCCATGACCACCTGGAATGTCCGTGGCCGCAACACCAGCCAGACACCGGACGCGGCGAGTACGCCGATGGCGATTGCGATGACTTCTTCCATCAGACGGCTCCTTTGCTGGCGACGGACTTGGGCAGCGACGCGGTCTTGTGACCACGCACCGATTGGTGGGCGAGAGCGGTCAGAATCAGCAGCGTCGAGCCGACTACCACGGCGTACACGCCGATATCGAAGAACAGCGCACTGGCGATATGGATCTCGCCCAGCAGCGGCAATGCGAAATGCCAGGTGTGGGTGGTCAGGAACGGATAGCCGACCGCCATCGCCCCGAGACCGGTGGCGGTGGCAAACAGCAGGCCGGTGCCCATCCAACGCAGCGGTCGCAGGCTCATTTGCGCCTCGACCCACTGGGTGCCAGCGACCATGTATTGCAGGATGAACGCCACTGACATCACCAATCCGGCGACGAAACCGCCGCCCGGCTGGTTGTGGCCGCGCATGAACAGGTAGAACGACACCACCAGCGCAATCGGCAGCAGCAGGCGCACCAGCACTGCCGGCACCATCATGAACCCGAGCGCGGTGTCGCTGGCTGTACGCGGGTTGACCAGATCGGTGACCACATCCGGCGCGAGCAAGCGTTGCTGGGCCGGCAATTGCAGGCTTTCTTTCGGCGGACGGAAGCGCCGCAGCAGGGCGAACACGGTCAGTGCCACGGCCACCAGCACGGTGATTTCACCGAGGGTGTCGAAGCCACGGAAGTCCACCAGCATCACGTTGACCACGTTGCTGCCACCGCCCTCGGGCATGGCCCGGCTGAGATAGAACGAGGAAATGTCGTTGGGCGTCTGCCGCGTCAGCATGGCGTAGGACAGCAGTGCCATGCCGGCGCCGACCGCAATCGACAGCAGCAAGTCGCGCAAGCGGCGCACCCGGGCCTTGCGCAGGCTCGATGGCAGTGGCGAGACTTCTTCGATGCGTCGTGGCAGCCAGCGCAGGCCGAGCAGGATCAGCACCGTGGTCACCACTTCGACCGCCAGTTGCGTCAGGGCCAGATCCGGCGCCGAGAACCAGACGAAGGTCACGCAGGTCATCAGCCCGCAGACGCTGACCATGGTCAGGGCGGCGAGACGGTGATACTTGGCCTGCCATGCCGCGCCGAGGGCGCAGGCAATCGCCAGCAGCCACAGGGTGACGAACACGATGGAACCCGGAATCTTCGGCCGGTCGCCCCAGCTCAGGCTGCTGTGCAACATCGGGATCAGGCCGGCGAGCACTGCCGCCAGGACCATCAGGAACAGTTGCATCTGCAGGCGTCGGGTGCCGAGTCGGCGTTCTACCCGACGGGCCATGCGCATCATGATCACCAGACTGCGTTCGAACAGGCGCTTGCCGTTGAAACGGCCCACCAGCGGCGGGTATTTGAAGCGGCCGCGCTTGAGCTGGTTGCGCAACAGCAGATAGACCACGATGCCGCCGGACATGGCGATCAGACTCATGATCATCGGTGCATTCAGACCGTGCCAGATCGCCAGGCTGTACTCGGGCAACGTGCCGCCCACCACCGGCAGCGCGGCGGCCGCGAGCAGCGGGCCGACCACTTGCGCCGGGAAGATCCCGACGACCAGACAGGTGAACACCAGCAGCTCCACCGGCGCACGCATCCAGCGCGGCGGTTCGTGCGGAGTGTGCGGCAGGTCGGTAGCCGTCGGGCCGAAGAACACATCGACGGTGAAGCGCAGCGAGTAGGCGACGCTGAATGTGCCAGCGATGGTCGCGACAATCGGCAGTGCTGCTTCGACCCACGCGGTGGCGTTGATGAACACGGTTTCGGCGAAGAACATTTCTTTCGAGAGGAAACCGTTGAGCAACGGCACGCCAGCCATCGACGCACTGGCAACCATCGCCAACGTGGCGGTGAACGGAATCAGTTTGATCAGGCCGCTGAGTTTGCGGATGTCACGGGTACCGCTCTCGTGGTCGATGATCCCGGCGGCCATGAACAGCGAAGCCTTGAAGGTCGCGTGATTGAGGATGTGGAATACCGCCGCGACCGCCGCCAGTGGGCTGTTCAGACCCAGCAGCAAGGTGATCAAGCCCAGATGGCTGATGGTCGAGTAGGCCAGCAGGCCCTTGAGGTCGTTCTGGAACATTGCGCAGTAGGCGCCGAGCAACAACGTACACGCACCGGCGCCGCTGACGATGTAGAACCACTCTTCACTGCCGGACAGCGACGGCCACAGGCGCGCGAGCAGGAACACCCCGGCCTTGACCATGGTCGCCGAGTGCAGATAAGCCGAAACCGGGGTGGGCGCCGCCATCGCGTGCGGCAGCCAGAAGTGGAAAGGAAACTGCGCGCTTTTGCTGAGTGCGCCGATGAGGATGAGGGGAAGCAGAACAGGGTAGAGGGCATGTGCGCGAATCTGATCGCCGGCGGCCAGGACCTTGTCCAGGTCATAGCTGCCGACGACATGGCCGAGGATCATGACCCCCGCCAGCAGGCACAATCCTCCCGCACCGGTGACCATCAGCGCCATATAGGCGCCACGACGGGCGTCAGAACGGTGGTGCCAGTAGCCGATCAACAGGAACGAGAAGAGGCTGGTCAGCTCCCAGAAGAACACGATCTGGATCAGGTTGCCGGAGATCACCAGCCCGAGCATGGCGCCCATGAACGCCAGGAAGAAGGCGAAGAAGCGCGGCACCGGGTCGTCCGGCGACATGTAATAACGCGCATATAAAGAGACGAGTGCGCCGATGCCCAGCACCAGCAGCGAGAACAGCCAGGCGAAGCCGTCCATGCGCAGGACGAAGTTCAGACCCAGGCTGGGCAGCCACATGAACTCTTCGCGAATCACCCCGCCGTGGGCGATTTGCGGGTACAACAGCGCGACCTGCACGGTGCCGATCAAAGCGACCAGACCTGCCAACAGGGATTCGGTATTACGTGCGTTGTGTGGCAGCACCGCTGCCAGACAGCTGCCAATGAATGGCAGAAGCAGTAGAACTATCAGGGACATAGGCTTCTAATCTGCGGAAGTTTGTGAAGCATCATACGTGCCAGCTCCCTGATTACCAAACCCGAGGATGTCTCAGAATCCTACAAAGTAGTCTGAAAAATTTGGTTTGGCATTGTTTCAGGGGGAGGGATGTTGTGACGGATGAACCTTTCGCGAGCAAGCCCGCTCCCACATTTGAAATACATTTCAAGGTGGGAGCGGGCTTGCTCGCGAAAGCGATAGGGCAGACGCTAAAAATATCGAAGATCAGCCCTGGGTTTCCCGCTCCAGCTCAGCGTCCACTTCGTCAACCTTACCCTTGGTCTTCAACTCACTGACAATCACCGCCGCGACAATCAACCCCGCGCCAACCAAGGCAATCGCCGGCAAGCGCTCCCCGGCAATCCGCCCGACGATCCCGGCCCACACCGGCTCACCGGCATAGATCAAGGTTGCCCGGGTCGGTGAAACACTCTTCTGCGCCCAGTTCATCGCCACCTGAATCGCCGCACTCGCTGCGCCGAGACCCAGCGCGGTCACCAGCAAGGTCCAGGAAAAATCCGGAAGCGCTTCGCCGGTCGGCACCACCAGCAGGAACGACAGCACAGAGGTCACCGCCAGCTGCACCACGGTCACCCGGCGCACGTCGACCTGGCCGGCGTAGGTGCTGATCAGAATGATCTCGGCGGCAATCGCGATGGCGCTGATCAGCGTGGCGATTTCGCCGGGGCTGAAATTCAACGAAGCGCCGGACGGACCGGACAGCAGCATCAACCCGGTAAACGCCAGCATGATGCCGATGCTCGGCATCAGCCCCGGGCGACGGCCCAGCACCAGCCATTGCAGCAACGGCACGAAGGGCACGTACAGCGCGGTGATGAATGCCGACTGGCTGCTCGGGATCGTTTGCAGGCCAACCGTCTGCAAGCCGTAACCAAGCATGATCGCCACGCCGATGAAGGCGCCGGCCTTGAGTTCGAACAGGGTAAGTTCACGCAAGTGACGCCAGGAGAACAGCGCGACGATGCAAGCCGCCGCCGCAAAGCGCAGGCCGACGAAGAACATCGGGCCGCTGACGGTCATGGCGTGTTGCACCAGCAGGAACGTGCCGCCCCAGACCATGGTGATCAGCACCAGCACGCACTCGGCCTTGCTGAAGCGGGAGAAGCGGATAGGGGTGGAGGAACCGTTCACTGACGTCATGACCTTGCGCACTATAAAAGGCAGGACGCACAATGCGCCCAACGTTGCGCAGTATACTGCCCAACCCCACCGAGTGAGCAATATAGTGCACAAAGATTCCAGCCAACGGGCGTCCGTCCTGCAACACGTCAGTCATAACGTCCGGCGCCTGCGCCACGCTGCCGACATGAGCCAGACCGCGCTGGCGGAAAAGTCCGGCGTCAGTCGGCGCATGCTGGTGGCGATCGAGGCCGGGGAAAAGAATGTCAGCCTGACCACCCTCGACCGGGTCGCCGAAGCGCTCGACGTGGCGTTCAGCGACCTGATCCAGGCCCCCGACGCGCGCGATACCAGCCGCATCAACGAGGTGGCGTGGGCCGGAGTGATTCCCGGCAGCAAAGCGGTGTTGTTGTCCAAGGCGACCGCTACCCGTGAAGTCGAGCAGTGGGAATGGTGCCTGCAACCGGGCGAGGTCTATCCCTCGCAACCGGATGCCGATGGCTGGAGCGAACAGATTTACGTATTCGAGGGTTGCTTGACGTTAACGGTTGGCGACGTGGCCAACACCATTTCTGCCGGTGAGTTTTTCATGTTTGCCAGCAACCAGCCGCACGGCTATCGCAATGACGGAGCGGTCGCGGTGCGGTTTGTGCGCAATGTGGTGATTTGAAATGAATCAGAACGCAGACATCCTGATCATCGGCGGTGGCCTCAGCGGCACGATGCTGGCCGTGCAATTGCTGCGACTGCCCGGGCAACGCCAGATCCTGATCATTGAACCACGCGCCGAGCTCGGCCGTGGCGAAGCCTACAGCGCCGTCGAGCTTGGCCACACGCTCAACGGCAATGCGGCGCGCATGAGTGTCGACCCGGACAACCCGGATGATCTGACTCAATGGCTGACCGCGCACATTGCCGCCGGCGGCTGGCCGCAATCTGCCGAGCAGAACGTGCCGATCAGTGAGCTGTTCCCGCCACGTGGCTTGTTCGGCGTGTATGTGCAGCAGCGCCTGGCCGAAGCGCGGGTCGTTGGTGCGCAGCACGCTTCGACGGTCGAGCACATTTGCGCTGAAGTCGTCGATGTGCAATCCGCTGCCGACTCGGTGCAACTGAGCTTGAGCAATGGGCGACGGTTGTGCGGCACCTACGCCGTGCTCGCCACGGGCATGTTCCCCGCCGCCCGCACGCCGCAGAAACAATCCAGTGGCCTGAACGCCGCTGCGCTTGATCCGTGGGATGTCGCCGCCATGCGCCAGCTCGATCCGCAATCGACCGTGCTGATCATCGGCTCCGGCCTGACCATGGTTGATGCGGTGGTTTCGCTGGAGCAGGCCGGGCATCGCGGGCCGATCGAAGTGTTTTCCCGTCATGGACTGTTGCCCCATGTGCGTCGACAACCGTCGGCGTGGGTGGATTTCCTCGCCGAGGATCAGAGCATTCGCACGCCGCGACAGTTGTTGCGCGAGCTACGTCGGCATTGCCGCGAGGCGATCGCTCAGGGCATCGACTGGCAGGCGCCGCTGGACACGGTGCGGGCGCACATCGGACGGCTGTGGAGTCAGGCGACTGATGTGCAGCGTCGACAATTCGTACGCCATGTACGGCCGTGGTGGGAGAGCCATCATCACCGTTCGCCGCCGTTGAGTGCGGCATTGGTGGAGCGCTTGCACAACGAGGGGCGGTTGCGGATTCAGGCGGCGTCGTTCAAGGGGCTTGAGCCGGTGGTGGGCGAGGGTGTGAGCATTCGGATTCGGCGTCGGGGCGAGGTGGAAACCTGTGTGGTACAGGGGGCAGCGCTGATCAATTCCAGCGGCATCGAGTACGACTGGCGCCGCGTCGCGCGGCCGCTGCCGCAGCAATTGTTGGCGCGCGGGCTGGTGCGTCCGGGGCCGTTGGCCTTGGGGATTGCGGCGGCGGTGGACGGTGCGGTGCTGGACGCTGAAGGGCAGGCCGGCAGCCGATTGTTCGCGATGGGGCCACCGTTGCGCGGGATGTGGTGGGAGAGCACGGCGGTGACGGATGTGGCATTGCAGGCGAAGGCGTTGGCGGCGCGGCTGGTGGAATGAAAGCAGACCGGCTGCACAGATCCCTGTAGGAGTGAGCCTGATCGCGATAGCGGTGGGTCTGTCACCTCATTGCTGAAGGGGCTGACGCTATCGCGAGCAGGCTCACTCCTACAGTTGAACGGGGCAGCTCAGTCATCTCGGCAGTGCATTCATCAGCCAGCGCTGGCGAATCTGTTCCATTCGCCCATCGGCGCGCAAGGTTTCCAGTGCCTGCTGCCAGCGTTGCACCTGACCCGGATCGGTCTGCAGCGAAAAGGCAATGTAGGTGTCCTGTTTCATCAGCGGAATCTGATACTGCAAGCGTCCCGGTTCCATGCCTTGGGTGCGGGCCAGCGCGGCGGTGGAGAGTGTGTCGGAGACCACGAAATCGGTTCGGCCAAGGCTGAACAGCCGCATCATCTGTTCCGGGGTTTCGACGCCGTCGAGGTTCTTCAGGTTCTGCTGTTGCAGGTAGCTGTAGATCAGCCATTTGCGCGGCACGCTGATACGACCGGCCTGATCCGCCTGCTGCAGGGTTTTTACCGGCGGCTGGTTGTTGGCATGGGCATACAGCGCGGTTTCGACTTCAATCAGCGGCCCGACCCATTGATAGCGGTCATCGCGCTCGTCGGTACGCAGGACGGTGAAGACGCCGGTGTTGGGTGTTTCGCTGGCGGTGCGCAGGGCGCGCAGCAACGGCACTTGTTGCAGATCGATCCGGTCGCCGGTCTGTTCGGCCAGCGCGCGCACCACATCCACGCCGTAGCCCACCAGTTGATCGCCTTGCTGGAAATGCAGGGGCGGGTGGTTGTCGGTGAGCAGTTGCAGATCGGCCGCATCGGCCGCCAGGGCCAGGAGTGACAGCAGACACGCGGCAATCCGTTTCATGAATCGTCCCTGAAAAATTGAACGCGAAGCTTAGTACGGGCCGGTGGTGGCTGTCGTGAGGAATGTACGGGGCTTTTGTGTCAGAAACAAAGGCTGATTGGCAGCATCGGATTGACCTCAAAACAATTGTGGGAGCGGGCTTGCTCGCGAAAGGGGTGTGTCAGGCAACATTGTTGTTGACTGACACGGCCTCTTCGCGAGCAAGCCCGCTCCCACATTGGCTGATGCGGCGGCTGAAAAGTTACGCCACCACGCGATAGCAAGGCACATACGCCGCGCCGCCCGGCAGTTTCATCCGATGCTGGGCGACGAAGGCTTTGAGCAGCGCGTCGAGCGGTTGCATGATCGCCGCGTCACCACGGATCTGGTATGGCCCGTGTTCTTCGATCAGGCGGATGCCCTTGTCCTTGACGTTGCCGGCGACGATCCCCGAGAACGCGCGGCGCAGGTTGGCCGCCAGTTCATGGGGCGGCTGGTCGCGGTGCAGTTTCAGATTGGCCATGTTCTCGTGGGTCGGATCGAACGGGCGCTGGAAGCTCTCGTCAATCTTCAGCAGCCAGTTGAAGTGGAACGCGTCGTTACGCTCGCGGCGGAACTGCTTCACTGCTTTGAGGCCAGCGGTCATCTGCCGGGCGACCTCGGCCGGGTCGTCGATGATGATCTGATAATGCTGCTTCGCCGCATCGCCGAGGGTGGCGGTGACGAACGCGTCGAGTTGTTCCAGATACGGCGCGGCATGTTTCGGCCCGGTCAGGATCACCGGGAACGGCAGACCGGCGTTGTCCGGGTGCATCAGGATGCCCAGCAGGTACAGGAATTCCTCGGCGGTACCGGCGCCACCCGGAAAGATGATGATGCCGTGGCCGACACGCACGAAGGCTTCCAGACGTTTTTCGATGTCCGGCAGGATCACCAGCTCATTGACGATCGGGTTCGGCGCTTCGGCGGCGATGATCCCCGGCTCGGTCAGGCCGAGGTAGCGACCGCCGTGGATGCGCTGTTTGGCGTGGGCGATGGTCGCGCCCTTCATCGGGCCTTTCATCACGCCGGGGCCGCAACCGGTGCAGATGTCGAGGCTGCGCAGGCCCAGTTCGTGGCCGACTTTCTTGGTGTATTTGTATTCTTCGGTGTTGATCGAGTGACCGCCCCAGCACACGACGATTTTCGGCTCGACGCCCGGACGCAGGGTGCGCGCGTTGCGCAGCAGGTGGAACACGTAGTCGCTGATACCTTGTGAGGAGCTGAGGTCGATGCGTTGGCTGTCGAGTTCGTTTTCGGTATAGACGATGTCACGCAGGGCGCTGAACAGCATCTCGCGGGTGCTGGCGATCATTTCGCCGTCGACGAAGGCGTCGGCCGGGGCGTTCAGCAGTTCGAGGCGCACGCCGCGATCCTGCTGGTGAATGCGGATTTCGAAGTCCTTGTAGGCTTCGAGGATGGTCTTGGCGTTGTCGACATGCGCGCCGGTATTGAGGATGGCCAGGGCGCACTGGCGGAAGAGGGTGTAGGTGCTGCCGGATCCGGCTTCGCTCAGTTGCTGAACTTCACGTTGAGAAAGGGTTTCCAGGCTGCCTTTCGGGCTGACCGAGGCATTGATTACGTGTCGTTGGGTCATGCAATGATCCTTAAAACGATGTCATTCCAGTGGCAGGCGAATGGCATCCGAATAGTGTGTATCCATGAATGAAGATGGCACGATCTGCGCTGTACCGCCATGTCCCCCGTTGGACGCTGAAAAGATGAAAAGGGCCCCCAGCATAGCTAAATCCCCGATAGAGGCGATAATGCGCCGGCGAGTTTTTTCCGTTGCCCTTTTTATCGCTCAAGGAAGTCATGCCCGATGTTCGAGATCCAGCCGATGGACCCAGCAACGTTTCGCCAGCAGACCCGCCGCAGCACGCTGATCATTGCCGTGCTGTTTCTGGTGTTGGCGATGGTGCTTTCGACGGCGGCGGTGGCGCTGTTCGGCGAACCCGGCGGCGACAATCTGCGCTTCAATGTCGGCGGGGTGTTCGTCGCGTTCCTGCTGACAGCGGCGCTGATGCGCGGGCAGTTCTGGCATCAGACCTGGATGGCCCCGGCGGTCTATAGCTGGCGGCTCAAGCGCAGCCTGATGAGCGTGACCAACGTGATGCATCAGGTGACGGCGGCGGCGGAGCAGAACGATCCGACCGCGATGAAGGTGCTGCGCTTCTATCATCTGGGACTGACCCAGATGCACGAACTGGACGGTAACTCCAGTGATCATGCGCAATTACATCGGGAAGTCGAGGCGCACAAGGAGCGGATGCAGGCGCTGGGTCTGGAGATCGACCAGAAGCGCCTGGATCCGGCCTGGCTGCAAGCCTTGAAACCCGCCGCGCGTTAAAACGGGATCCGGCTGGCGCGGCGCAGTTGCCAGCGCCGCAGCAGGCGCCCGTAGACCAGCAGGTTGATCACCAGCACCACGCTGCCCAGCGCCAACTGAATCTGCGGCGTCAGGCCGGCGGGGTAGATGATCGGCCAGACGTAGTGCTCGATGAAGCCGCCGGCGTATTCGGTCTGCCCGGCGGCGTGGCGCATCAGGTTTTCCCAGTAGGTCAGCGGACAGGTCAGGTGTAACACCTCGACCGCCACGCCCCACGCGGCCGCCGGCAGGTGCAGCCACATCAAGCGTGGCCACTTGAGTACCAGCAGCCCGCCGAACAGCACGAACAGAATGAAGCACAGATGAAACAGCACCAGCCCGTCGGCTGCGATTCGGTACAGCATGTCGTCTCCCTGACGCGGTTGTGAAGGCTCCCATGCTACGCCGACAGTCGCACCGGGGCGCGGCGATTTAGCGCAAGTGCGCAAGATTGTTCAAGCCGCGACAGGGCATTTGCTGGCAGAGTCTGCGACCGTTTCCTCGGTTGAAGAGCGTTATGTCTGACTCACTTATGCCGCGCCGTGCGTTTCTTCGCGGCGCTGCGGCGATCATGCCGTTATCACTGGCGACGGCGCCGTGGGGGCTGCTGGCCGGCTCCATGGCGATCGAAGCCAATCTCACGCCGTTACAGGGGCAGGGCCTGTCGAGCATCGTGTTCGCAGGGGCCGCGCAACTGGTGGCGATCGGCATGCTCAAGGGCGGTGCCGGGATTTTCTCGATTCTGTTGACCACGCTGCTGCTGACTTCGCAACACTTGCTGTACGGGATGAGCATGCGCTCGGTGATTTCGCCGCTGCCCGGACGCTGGCGCATCGGCCTGGGTTTTTTGCTCACCGATGAGCTGTTCGCCCTGACCAGCCAGCATGACCGTCAGCAGTTCAATCGCTGGTACGCATTGGGCGTCGGCCTGACGTTCTATATCGCCTGGAACCTCTTCACTCTGGCCGGCATCGTCCTGGGCAGCAGCATTCCGGGGCTTGAGCACCTGGGGCTGGACTTCTCGATTGCCGCGACGTTCATTGCATTGATCACTCCGGTGGTGCGTAACGTGCCGACCGTGGTTTGCGTGGCGGTGTCACTGTTCTGCTCGGTGCTGTTCAGTTATTGGCAGTGGGGCTCGGCGCTGGTGTTGTCAGGGCTGGCCGGGATGACCGCAGGATTTGTCTGCAACAAGCTGTATCGGGGGCGCACATGATGGTCTGGGCAGTGATTTTCGGCATGGGGATTCTGGTGTTCCTCAACCGATACGTGTTTCTCGAACCGCGCCTGCCGGTGCGTTTGAGCAGTAATGCTCGGCAGTTTCTCGGGTTTGCCGTACCGGGCATGCTCACCGCGATCTGCGGGCCGATCGTGTTCATGCCGGACAAACAGCTGAATTTGCAGTGGGATAACCCGTATTTGCTTAGTTCGTTAGTGGCAGTAGGTTTGGTTATCTATACCCGTAATACCTTGCTGAGCATGCTATTGAGCATGGCGTTCTTCTTTTTGCTGCGCTGGTGGCTGTAAGTTGGACGGGTAAAATTGTTCTACGCTTTAAGGATGTACAGTCTTTTTATACAAGCGGGGGGTGCGCATGACGACCGAGCAAGAACGTCCGGATGAAGACGAAGATGTCGATGAGCCGAGCGAAGAAGAGATCGAGCGTGAAAAACGCAAAGAACAAACGTGGAAACACGATGATGGCAAAGAGCTGTCATGGCCTGATCTGAAGCCTTGATCGATCAGATACGAAAAAGCCCCGCCAGTGCGGGGTTTTTCTTGGGTTCAAAGATCTTCCAACTGCGTGAAATCGGGGTGTGCAGCCCGATATCCCAGGGTTTTGTCGATCCAGGCATTGAGCTCGTTGACCATCACCGGCGGATGGCCGGGATAATTTTTGAGGGTGGTGCGCAAGATACGTTCAATGTCGGGAACTGAGCGCAGGTTTCGGGTCTTGATGTAGTGGCCGATAAAACAGTCGAGTTGAAAGCGTTCTGTCATGGACAGATAGATACACTCCAGGCCGTTGGCCTGTTTGATTGCAAAATCGTCGCGCAACTTAGTTCTCTGCAAGGCTTGTAAAAGTTGTAGGGGATTCCTGGTTTTTTGTTGACTCTTTGGTCAACTGGTATGCCAAACGGAAATGCGGCGCGCATGCTATCCGTAGTGCTACAAAATGTATCTAAGCTGATTGAAGAGTCAGACAAGCGGTTGGTTTTAATCAAACGACTGCTTCAATTGATGTATCGATATTGAAACATTAAGTGTAAAGAAACAGTTTCACTTGCATGGTGACGCACCTCATGTGTAGGCACTGCCTTAGGTTTCGACCGTTGCGACATTGAATACACGTGCCATGGCGACCATTATTTAGGGCCGCGCTTCAATCAGTTCGGCACCCTGATTGCGTGGGTTGCCCACCGCTTTGCTGACTTTGTGCCACAGAAACGTTTCGCTGTTTTCACCTTCGAACAGCAAAATCTGTTCGGCGCGCTCGACGGGCGTGGCCGGGTCCAGCCATTCTCGGGCGAGCTCGGCGCAGAGTACGATCGGACGCCGATCGTGAATATCGAGCAGGCCACCGGCACTGTCGGCGGTGATGATCACAAAACCATCGTCCTCCCGCGCTGGTGCATCGGGTGTCGGCAGTTGACCGATGGCAGCGCAGAAAATCGGCCCATTATCCGCTCGTCGAATCAGCCAGGGCTGGCGGAGTTTTTCTTCGGTATCGACCCATTCGAACCAGTTGTCGACCGGCACAATCAGTCGATGGCGCCAGATCGCGCGGAAGAACGGGCCGTGGGCAACTTTCTCCACCCGCGCATTGATCGGCGCGGCGCGATCCTTCGCCCAGTGCGGGCGCCAGCCCCAGCGCAGGTTGTCGGCATACAGCTGTTGATCATGTTGATGAAGGACCGCGAGTGACGTGGTGGGTGCTGCGTTGTATCGCGCCAGCGGCGCATCGCCGACATGATTGATCAGCGCATCGGGAATGCTCAGCACCGCGACAAAGTCGTGAATGCCGCGGTACTGCGAGAGTCTTCCGCACATGCGCTGAATCTCCGGTTGGACGCTTTCAGCTTAGTTGGCTGCGGCCAATCAATCCTGCGCCTCCTGACCGGTGAACGTATCGCGCCAGGCGAGCCAGCGGCGTTCAAGCATGGCGAGCAGGCCGTCGCTGAGTTTGCCGAGCAGGGCGAGCACGATGATCGCCGCCAGCACGATGTCCGGTCGCGAGGTTTCGCGGCCGTCGCTGAGCAGATAACCCAGGCCCTTGGTCGCGGCGATCAGCTCGGCGGCCACCAGAAACATCCACGCCAGACTCATGCCGCTGCGCAGCCCGGTAAACAGGCCGGGCAGGGCGGCGGGCAGCAGAATCCGCCGCACCAGTTGCCAGCGGCTGAAACCATAGATATGCCCGACCTCGACCAGTTTGCGATCGATGTTGCGAATCGCCGCGACCACGTTGACGTACACCGGAAAAAACGCGCCGATGGCGATCAGCACGATTTTCGAGGTTTCGTCGATGCCCAGCCACAGCAGCAACAGCGGCACCCAGGCCAGGCTCGGAATCGAACGCAGGGCGGCGAACGTCGGTTCCAGATACGCCTCGGCCTCACGGCTCAGGCCGACCCAGGCGGCAAACACCAGCGCGAGGCTGGCGCCAATCGCAAATCCCAGCAACACGCGGATCAGGCTCGCGCCGATGTGTTTCCACAGTGCGCCTTCGGCGAGGTCGGTGAGGGTCAGGGCAATCTCGCTCGGGGCGGGCATCTGATAGGACGGTAGCCAGCCGATGCGCACGATGAATTCCAGGGCGATCACGATCAGCAGCGGCAGGGTCAGGCCCTTCAGGCGCCGGCGCCATGTCGGGTGGAGAGGAGGGCGGGGCCTCGACAAGCTGCGAGGCGCGGGCAGTTCGTTACTGCGAGTGGTCATACGTTGGCTCCACTCACAGCCCAACCGCAACTGGCGCGGATGGGCTGTGAGTCTGGTCGATTACTGGCGGGCGACGGCTTGTTGCACACCGCTGTCGAGCAACTGATCGATGACTTGATCGACATTCACCCCACGCCGCACCAGTTCCTCAGAGACCAGAATCGGTGCCGCCGCCTTCGAGGCCTGCACGTCGTTGGCGGTCAGTTGCGGGCTGCTCAGGTCAGTGCGCGACAGTTGCAGTTTGGCCACGTCCAGCGGCAAACCGGACTCTTTGGCAAGCAGAGCGGCGAACTCTTCGGGATTTTTCAGCGCCCATTCGCGCGCCTGCTCGTAGGCTTTGATCACCGTGTCGATGGTTTGCGGATGCTCCTTGGCGTACTGCTCGGTGACGCTGACCACGCCGTAGCTGTTGAACGCCGGATTGCGATACAGCAGACGCGAACCGGCCTGCACTTGACTGGCGGCCATGTGCGGGTCGAGCCCGGCCCAGGCGTCGACATCGCCTTTTTCCAGCGCGGTACGACCGTCCGGATGTTGCAGGTGCACCAACTCCACGTCGTCTTTCTTCAGCCCGGCCTGTTGCAGGCTGCGCAAAGTGAACAGGTACGGATCGGTGCCTTTGGTGGCGGCGATTTTCTTGCCCTTGAGATCGGCGACGCTCTGGTACGGCGAATCCTTGCGCACCACCAGCGCAGTCCATTCGGCGCGGCTGTAAACGTACACCGATTTGATCGGGCTACCGTTGGCCCGGCTCAGCACAGCGGCAAGGCTGGCGCTGGAGGCGAAATCGACGCCACCACTGTTCAGATATTCCAGCGAACGGTTACTGCCCTGGCTCAGCACCCAACTGACTTTGGTCTGTGGCAGAGCCTTTTCGAGAAAACCGAAATGCTTGAGCACCAGACTCACGGGGGAGTAGTAGGCGTAATCCAGATGCACCTCGGCGGGAGGGGCTTCGGTGGCGTGGGCCAGAGGCTGCAGGCTCAATGCCATGGCGCTGGCGACCAGCAGCGTTTTGAGGCGGGCAAACGGTAAGAACGATGTCATGGGGGCGCTCCGGCGAAGGCACTGTTTTTTATGTCCAAAAATATATTTTTATCGGCTGCGTCCTGCATGAATGGAATATTGCAGGCTCTGTGCCATGTGCGTTTTGGCCAATGTTTACGGGGTTTTCACCCGTTTTGGCGCTCTTCAACTGTCGCGTAGGCAACACTGTGGTATCGCACTGTTGCGCAGCGGACAGTGAGCATTCGGAGCACTGAGCTTATGCATTAATCGAATTTAAAATTGGTTTATCAAGAGCGTTATGGTCTATGAAAAATCCCGTCGCAGGACCTCCCATGAAGCTCTCCCGTTTGCTCCGCAGCACACTGATGATCGCCCTGTTCGCCGCACCGCTTGCCTACGCCGCCGAGCCGGTGGTACTGCATGTCGGTGATCAGAACTACTACAACATTCGCGCTTCGGTGGAAGCCTCGGGCGTGTTGAAGGACGCGCCTTATACCGTTGACTGGAAGCATTTCCAGGCCGCTGCGCCATTGGCCGAGGCGTTGCAGACCGGGTCGCTGGATCTGGGTTTTCTGGGCGATTCGGGTTTCCTGTTTCTCGCCGCCAAACAGGCGCCGGTAAAACTGATCGGAGTGTCGCGACAAAACCCGGACACCATCGCATTACTGGTGCCGAAAGATTCGCCGGTGAAAACCATTGCTGATCTGAAGGGCAAGAAAGTCGCCTACTGGCCCGGCGCCTGGAGTCAGCAGTTGACCTTGCGTGCCCTGGAGCAGGGCGGTCTGCCGGAAAATTACGTCGATTTCGTCAAGCTGATGCCAATCGATGCGGCGGCTGCGTTGCCGCAGGGCAGCATTGATGCCTTCCCGGTGTGGGAACCGTACATCTCCCAGCAAATCGTGTTCTCCGGTGCGCGGCCGATTCTCACCGCGAAAAACCTGATGCCGGGCCTCAGCGCGATTGCTGCGTCGGCGCCGTCGATCGACAGCAAACGCGCAGCGATCGCCGATTTTCTCGGACGTTTGAAGCGCGCTCGAGCCTGGGTCGACAGCCATACCGACGAATACGCAGACTTGTGGGCGAAGAAGGCCAACCTCGATCAGGAAGTCTCGCGACACTGGTTGCGCCAGGCGCACATGACCGTCGGGCCGGTGGATCAACAGGCGGCGGCAGACCTGCAGGGCACCGCGGACTTCCTGTTCAAGGTCAAGGCACTGCCGGCGCCGCTGGCTACCGCCGGGGTCATCGATACCTCGTTTCAGCGGGCATTGGCCGACTGAGCGAGCGCCGTAACCAAAGCCTGTGTACCCTATCCACACTTGGCTCGCGAGGCCGGGTGCAGGGATGGATCAGGGCGAGGGAGTTTTGCCAGTCGACAACAGGGCCGCAAGGGTCAGGCGCAAGGCAAAACATGAAACACGCGTTCAAACTTATCTGTGCAGCGGCCATCGCCTTTGGGTTGGCCGGCTGCATTGCCGCGCCCATCGAGATGACCACGCAAACCGAAACCCGGCTCAAGGCCCAGGCACCGGTGCGCTTTCTGCTGACCTTCGACGATGGCCCTAGCGCTTCGAGTTTCTGGAACCCTTCGGCGACAGTGCTCGACAGCCTGAAGGTCAACCCGGTGCAACCGGACATCAAAGCGGTGTTCTTCGTCCAGACCCGTGCGCCGCGTGCGGGCAACAGTGAAATCGGTCGCGGGATCATGCGGCGCGAGCACGCCGAAGGGCACATCCTCGGATTCCACACCGCCACCCATTGGCACACCAATCATCGCTCGCTCGATCCGCAAGAGCTGGAGCAGTCGTTGAGCAACGGCACGGCGGATATCGCCGCGATTACTGGAGCTGCGCCGATCCTGCTGCGCCCGCCATTCTGGAATTACGACAAGCGCACCTTCGCCGCTTATCAACAGCACGGCCTGCATGTATTGCTGACCGATTTGAGCGCCAACGACGGCAAGATCTGGGGCTTCAATGCCAGCCCCCGACGTCGGGCGAACATGCTGCGCCAGCTATCGGAAGTCCGCGAGCGAATTGCCCTCGGCGAATTCCCTACCGTGGACGGGGTGATTCCGGTGGTGGTGACCTTTCATGACCTCAACCGTTACACCGCGCGGCACACCCGCGAATACCTGCAGATCCTGCTCGACAGTGCCGCCGCCACTGGTGTGAGGCTGGCGGACAAACCGTTCTACGATGATCGCGCGGCGCTGCAGAAAGCGGCGTTGGCGCGCACGGTTCAGCAAAGTTCGGATGCGGTGCAATTGCCGGGGATGTGGAACTGGATCTGGGATCGCGACGCCCACTGAGCCTGCGCTGAAAATGTGATCGGGTTGGCAGTTGCCGGGGCGGCAGGTTGCCGACGGCTCATCTATGCTCATCGGGTCGACCGACTCATCGCCTGCGAGGCGTGCGCTCATGCTAGCCATTGCCGACATTTGCCGGATTGTCGAATCCGGCTTTCCGTCGCTTGAATGCGAATGCACACAAGTGGAGCAGGGACTGCTGCGGATCAAGGTCTACGAGCCTGACTCCGGTCGAGTCGAGTTGTTGCTCAATGGCGTGTCGCCGGAACATCTGGTGACGATCCGCGATATTTCCAACTTCATTGGTGAATTGCGCACGGAAATGAGCGCCGGGCGCCGGGCATTCGCCGGTTGAAACCTCACAAGCGCCGCTGAAACGCCTGCACGATGCGCAACGTCGCGTCGCTGGTGGGCAGATTCTGCACCGCGTCCAGCGGATGCCAGATGCACTCGGTGATCTCGTTTTGCGGGCGCAACTGCTCAAGGTCGGGCACTGAGGCCTCGTAGACATGATGCTGCGTGCTACCACTGCGCAGTTCCATCAGATACAACATTTGTTCGGCCTTCAGCGCCGTTTCTTCCTGCAACTCGCGCATCGCCGCTGCGGCCTTGGTTTCCCCAGGCTCGACCTTGCCGCCGGGCAATGTCCAGCGACAATGGGGTTTGCGCACCAGGAGAACGTGTCGTTCCTGCTCGCAAATGACGGTTGCGCGTACTTTCATCTGTTACCTGTTCACTGCTTGTCACATTAATGAAACAAAACTGCAATATTCGAGCCGGGCCCCGGTTTATAGGTTCCCTCGGGTTCTTTGAGCGTTTGGCGTGGCTGAAAGTGCCAGCGATTTGGCACATCGCTGGCTGCGAAGTAACGGCCCGTGGCGGTTTGCAGCCAGGGCGTGCGGCTTGCATCGTTTGGTAGCAGAGAAGAATCAATGGCCTATGCCGCTGCGTTGCCGGGCTACAGACAACGCTTGGCGCGGGCGCGAAGTCACACCGCGAGTTGATGCAAATGTAACGAAAGAGCCCCGTTACTTGCCGGGGCTCTTGTTGAGGGCAAGGTCGGTATCAGTGAACTTTGGTTCGGCTGATGGAGCGGGTTTTCACTTCCTTGGCATATGACTGCAATCGTTCTTCATCACTCTGCAGCACCTCGCAAGACCTCAGGACCGCCTGGGCATCCGCTTCATTGCCATTCTTGCGCAGCTGTTCGGCAATGCGTTTGAGGTCGACCGCCGACCATCTCAGATCCGATGCAACGGCTTGCAGGTCGCGCTGAAGTTCGTGTTCGTATTCATTGAGCCGCATGATCACCTCCGGAACATTCTCGGTAGAACAGAGTAGCCGCATTTGCGGGCGATGTTTTACAGCTCGTCTGTCACCCGGCGGAACGTGTGTAAATATTTGTCCAATTTCCCGTATGGGCGTGGTCCGCTGTGGATGTACACCCGGTTACACGTTACATTCGCTTTTTTTCAGATCAGGGAAACACCATGCGGATATGGATCGGGATTTTGGCGTTGGCATTACTGGCAGGGTGCTCATTGCCAGCGTCGCTGGTACCGGGTGAGCCAAATCTCAGCAAGACCACCACCAAAGCGCCTAAAGACTATGCCGCGTGCTTGTTGCCGTTGTGGCAGCAGGACATTCCGAAGACCACGCAGACGTCCATTTCCAATGGCTACCGGATCAAGGCACCGAGCCTCGTCACCGCCGACGAGATTCTCGACATCATCAAATACAAGGACGGCAGCCGGGTCTCGTTGTATCAGGGACCGCCATGGGCCAAGTCCGGGTCATTGCGCAAATCGGTGCGTGACTGCCTCTGACGCAGCGCTTCAGTTTTAGCAGCCAGCCGCAAAAAAAAGCAGAAACCGTATCGCCGGTTTCTGCTTTTTTTTTGCTTTTTTCCGCAGGCCGCGATGCTGTGCCCCCAGGCTATGAGCAAAACTCATGGCCCCATGATTTTTAATGGTTACAGCCCGCATCAGCCCCGGTGTTAAAAAATCGCAAACACAGCTCATCAATAACAACCAGAGAGCGTTTGCAGCCATGTCCCATTTTCCCCGCCGCACCTCCCCACGCCCGTTATTGAGCGCACCGGCCATTCGGCCCGTGTGAGCTATCGAACATCCCTCGTATCGCACAAGAGTAATGACTGATGAAAGAACTCGACCTGTACATCGGTGAAGGTTTCGAAGGCCCGGGCGTGAACGCCGCACACATCAATATCCTGATCGGACCGCGCAACGGCCCGGCCGGGCAGGCGTTCGCCAACAGCCTGGCATCGCCAAGTCAGGGCCATTGCCCGTTCATGGTGATCGCCCAGCCGAACATCCCGGTCAAGCCGATGACCCTGTATGTGAACAAGGCCGCAATCAGCAGTGACCTGCACGGCAACGCCACCTGGGGCGCATCGCAGGCCGGGATCGCCAAAGCCGTGCTCGAAGCACTGCTCGACGGCACCTTGCCGCCGGAAGCCGAAGACGAGTGGGCCATCGTTACCGCCAACTGGGTCAACCCGGCCTGCGACGACCTCGATGCGGTGTACCTGAACAACTACAACGCCTGCCGCACCGCGATCCGCGCCGCCCTGACCGGCAAGCCGGAAACCGCGCAACTGGCCGATGTGGTCAACCACATCAGCAACCCTTTCTACACGCCAAAAGCCTGAGGTCCGCGCCATGCAATACATCCGTTTGGGCAACTCCGGCCTGCAAGTTTCCCGCCTGTGCCTGGGCACCATGAACATGGGCACCCCGGACTGGAAACCGTGGATCTTCAACGAAAAACAGAGCGAGCCGATCGTCGCTCACGCGCTGGACAACGGCGTGAATTTCATCGATCTGGCGGACTTCTATTCTGCCGGCGTCGGCGAGGAAGTGGTGGGGCGCATCGTCAAGCGTCTGGCCCGTCGCGAAGACCTGGTGATCACCACCAAGGTCGGCTATGGCACCCGCAGCGGGATCAATGCCAGCGGCCATTCACGCAAACACATCATGGACAGCATCGATGCATCGCTGAAGCGTCTGGACATGGATTACGTCGACGTGTTCATGCTGCATTACTTCGACGTGAACACCCCGGTCGAGGAAACCATGTCGGCATTGAACGATATCGTGCGCTCCGGCAAGGCCCGCTACATCGGCGTGTCGACCATGCTCACCGGGCAACTGGCGAAGATCCTCATGGCCTGCGAGCGCAATGGCTGGGTCAAGCCGATCAACATGCAGCTGCAACTGAACTGTGCCTATCGCGAAGAAGAGCGCGAGATGATTCCGTTCTGTCGCGATCAGGGCATCGGCGTCTCGGTGTTCAGTCCGCTGGCGCGCGGCCTGCTGACCGGCGACGTGCAGTCGACCCGCAACCAGACCGACTTCTTCACCCAGCAGATGTACAGCGACGAAGCCTCTTTCGAAATCGCGCATTCGGTACAACGCGTGGCCCGCGCCCGTGGCGTGTCGAACGCGCAGATCGCCCAGGCGTGGGTGGCCAACCATCCGGGGGTGGATTGCATGCTGGTCGGCGCGGACACCACGGCGCAGTTCGACAGTGCCCTGGCAGCGCTGGAAACCAGACTCGACGCTGATGAATTGCATGAGCTGGAGCGCAATTACACCCCGTGCGACGTGATCAACGATTACACCGCCGGCAAACGCATCCTGCGCACCGCGCGTCCGGGGCTGGAGCGCTTCACTTTGCAGGGAGCGGTGGCATGAGCGATCTGATCCGTCACGGCCACTTCATCGACGGCCAGTGGGGGCAGGGCGGCGCGACCTATGCGGTGCGCAACCCGGCCAATGGCGAACTGATTGCCGAGGTGCAAAAGGATGGCGCCGAAGCAACCCACCTGGCCATCGATGCGGCCAATCGTGCGCTGCCGGCGTGGCGCAAGCTCACCGCCAAGGAACGCAGCCAGCGCCTGAAACGCTGGAGCGATCTGATGCTCGCCAACCAGAAGGAACTTGCGACGCTGCTCAGTCGCGAGCAGGGCAAACCGCTGGCCGAGGCCATGGGTGAAGTGGTCTATGCCGCGAGTTTCCTCGAGTGGTTCGGCGAGGAAGCCAAGCGTGCCTATGGCGACGTGATCCCCAGCCACAAGGCCGATGCGCGGATCATCGTGGTCAAGGAAGCCATCGGCGTGGTCGCGGCGATCACCCCGTGGAACTTCCCGTTGGCGATGGTCACCCGCAAGGTCGGCCCGGCGTTGGCGGCCGGTTGCACGATGATTCTCAAACCGTCCGAGGAGACGCCATTGTCGGCGTTCGCCCTGGCGGTGTTGGCGGAACAGGCGGGTATTCCGGCAGGCGTATTCAATATCGTTTCCGGCGACGCGGTGGCGATTGGCGGTGCGCTGCAAGCGTCAAGCATCGTGCGCAAACTGTCGTTCACCGGTTCGACCCGCACCGGCAAACTGCTGATGCGCCAGGCTGCCGACACCCTGAAAAAAGTCTCGCTGGAACTGGGTGGCAACGCGCCGTTCATCGTCTTCGACGATGCCGATCTGGACGCGGCAGTCAAAGGCGCGATGGCCTCGAAATTCCGCAACACCGGGCAGACCTGCGTGTGCGTGAATCGCTTCTTCATTCAGGACAGCGTCTACGAAGCCTTCACCGGCAAGCTTGCCGAAGCGGTTGCGGCGATGCGCGTCGGCAGTGCGCTGGACGGTGAAACCGAGCAAGGCCCGCTGATCAACACCGCCGCATTGGCCAAGGTCGAAAGCCATGTCAGCGATGCCCTTGAGAAGGGCGCCACGCTGTTGTGCGGCGGTCGTCGTCACGCACTTGGCGGCACCTTTTATGAGCCGACCATCCTCACCGAAGTCAACGGCGACATGCTGATCGCCCAGGACGAAACCTTCGGCCCGGTGGCTGCGTGTTTCCGCTTCAAGGATGAAGCCGAAGTGCTGGAGCGGGCCAACGACACGCCGTTCGGTTTGTCGGCGTACTTCTACAGCCGCGATATCGGTCGGGTCTGGCGCATGGCCGAAGGGCTGGAAGCCGGCATGGTCGGGATCAACGAAGGGATCATTTCCACGGAAGTGGCGCCGTTCGGTGGCATCAAGGAATCGGGCCTCGGGCGCGAGGGTTCGAAGTACGGTCTGGATGACTATCTGGAGATCAAATACCTGTTGATGGGTGGTCTCTGACCCCCACCGAGATCTCCATGTGGGAGCGGGCTTGCTCGCGAAAGCGTTGTATCAGTTGGAGCAAATGGTGACTGACACACCGCATTCGCGAGCAAGCCCGCTCCCACATAAACCAAGCAAGAGCTCTGCGTTTCTCCGTCAATAACAACAATTGGAGACGAACATGTCCGCTCAACCGGTAAAAATCGACGACCTGCCCATCGGCCGGTTTCACCTCAAGATCGCCGGCCTGACCTTCGGCGCACACTTCACCGACGGCTACATCCTCGGCCTGATCGGTATCGCCTTCACCTTGCTCAGCCCGCAGATGCACCTGGATGCGTTCTGGCAGGGATTGATCGGCGCATCGGCGTTGATCGGGCTGTTTCTCGGCAGTCTGTTTTTCGGCTGGATCTCGGACAAGGTCGGCCGGCAGAAGATATTCCTGGTCAGCTTCGTGCTGATCACCATCGCCTCGGTAATGCAGTTCTACGTCGAAAGCGCGATGAGCCTGTTCCTTTGCCGGGTGTTGATCGGCATTGGCCTGGGCGGCGATTTCAGCGTCGGTCACGCGATGCTGGCGGAGTTCTCGCCGAAGAAACATCGCGGTGTGTTGCTCGGTTCGTTCAGCGTGATCTGGACCTTCGGTTACGTCGCCGCGACCTTCGTCGGCACGGCCATGCTCAGCCTTGGCGACGATGCCTGGCGCTGGATGCTTGCTTCGTCGGCAATCCCGGCGGCGCTGATTCTGATCGCCCGCATCGGCACCCCGGAATCGCCGCGCTGGCTGGTCAATCAGGGGCGCATCGCCGAGGCGCGGGCGATCGTCAAAAAGCATCTGGGCGACAACGTCGAGCTGGACGAAACCCGCAGCACGGAAACCCGTTCCGGCTATGCGGTGCTGTTCAGTCGTGAGTACCGCAAGCGCACGGCGTTCAACTGCCTGTTCTTCGTCTGCATCGTGATGCCGTACTTTGCGATCTACACCTTTTTGCCGTCGATCCTGCAGAAGATGGGGCTGGCCGAAGGCTTCGGCACCGAACTGATGTTGAACATGCTGCTGATCCTCGGCGCGTTGATCGGCATCTGGTGCACGATCAAGTTCAGCCGTCGCGGCTTCCTGATCAACTCGTTCATCATCCTCGCGGTGGCGCTGTTTCTGCTGGCGGTGTTGCCGGGCAGTGCAGCGTGGCTGATGGTGCTGGTGTTCGGCGTGTTTACCCTGGTGCTGTCGGCAGTGAGCAATCTGGTCGGGGTGTTCCCGGCCGAGAGCTTCCCCACTGAAGTGCGCGCCAGCGGCATTGGTCTGGCGACGGCGGTCAGTCGTCTGGGCTCGGCGATCAGCACCTTTCTGTTGCCGGTGAGTGTGGCGGGGATCGGCCTCAGTCCGACCATGGGCATTCTTGCGGCGATCCTGGCGATTGGCGCATGGCTGTCGTGGGCGTGGGCGCCGGAGACCAAGTCGCTGACCTTGAGTCAGGCGTGCAAGGCGCAGAGTCCGGTGGAGGGGAGTTCGATTGCGGTGAGTAAAGTCGCCCCGATCTGACGGCGTGCCATCGAACCCTGTAGGAGCTGCCGCAGGCTGCGATCTTTTGATTTTGCTTTTGAAGATCAAAAGATCGCAGCCTGCGGCAGCTCCTACATGTCAGGGACTGCTCACCAGACTCAGCCACTCGGTAAACAGCTTCACCTTCGACAAACCCTGCTTGTCATTCGCCACATCCAGCCAATAACCATAAGGGCCGATCACTTCAATCGGGGTGATCGGCAGCAGGCTGCCGTTGGCCAGTTCCTTTTCGATCATCTGCCGGTCGATCACGGCCAGACCACCGCCGGCCAGTGCGGTGTGGATCACCTGATCCAGGGTGCTGAATTCCAGGCCTTGTCCGGCATCGACATCATCGCGGCCCATGGCCGCCAGCCAGTTCTCCCAGATCTGCAAACGCTTGCCGTCGTGCAGGATGTGCAGCAGCGGAAATTGCCGCAGATCCGGCGGCTGAGCGCCGTTGAACAACTCCGGGCTGGCGACGGCGATGTGCCGTTCCATCACCAGTAACTGGCTGGCGCACTGGGGGGACGCCGCGAGGCCGAAACGGATGTGGCAATCGATCTCGGCGAGGCTGTCGTGGCTGGCCTGATTGGTCACGCTGAGGCTGATGTCCGGGTAGCGCTGGCAGAAGGCGCGCAGGTGTGGCGACAGCCAGCGCGTGGCCCAGGTCGGTGGCGCCAGCACACGCAGGCGCTGACGCAGGTTGGGCACGCGAATGGCTTGCAGGGCGCGCTCCATGTGGTCGAAGGCTTCGGCCAGATGCGGTTTTAGATTGCTGCCGGCCTCGGTCAGCGACAGGCCTTGCGGCGTGCGCACGAACAGCGCGACACCGAGGTAGTCTTCGAGTTGTTTGATCTGGCGACTGACTGCGCCCTGGGTGACGTTCAGGCCGAGTGCGGCCTGACTGAAACTGCGATGCCGCGCGACTTCTTCGAACACGCGCAGGGTGTTGAGCGAGGGCAGTTGACGCATGGAGGTAGGACCCCAGGTCGAGCGTGTGGCTCGGTTTTATTTTTGTAGGTTTTGTTGGTAGGGGTTATCTGACTATTGGTGAGGAACGGATGCAAGTGTTGTTTGGCAGGACGCCTTCGCGAGCAAGCCCGCTCCCACAGGTTTTGTGCCTGACATAAATCCATTGTGGGAGCGGGCTTGCTCGCGAAGGCTGACTTTCAGGCGCAGTAAAATCCGGATCAGAAGTAATACCCGACGTTCACATACACCTGATTTTCCCACTGATCCAGCCCACCCGCGCCCAGGCTCTGGGTGTAGCTGCTGCCACCGATGTACGGATCGTTCTTGCCAAACAGCCACTCGGTCGCCACCCACAATTTGCTCACTGAAAACGAGCTGCCGAGGATCATTCGCTGTGAGGTCTTGAAGCCGCTGGCGGATTTGTCGAAGGCGCTGTAGTTGGCGTAAAGCCTGACCCCGCTGATCTGATCGAAAAGGTATTTGCCGGCCACGTCGTAACTCAGATCCGCCACGTACAGATTGCCGCGACTGGCGACGTTGTAAGTGCCGTCGTAACCGCCGAGGGTCACCAGCTCATCGGTGCCGGCATTGCGCGGCGACATCTGCTGACGTGCCGCCTGCAACTGCACGCCCCACGGGCCGTTCTTGCCCAGGTAGTGCACGGCCACGGCGTTGCGCCGACCGTCGTTATCGGTGTCCTTGTTTTCCAGGGTCGAGGTCAGGCCGGAGATCCCCACTTCGGACTTCCACGGGCCCAGATCCAGCGCTTTCGCCACGCGCAGCACCAAGGTGTTGCGTTCCTGGTTGGCGCTGCCGTCAGCCACGTAGCTGTCGGCTTCGGACACGACGCTGGAGTAGGTCACGCCCTTGCTGGTGCCTTTGCCTTGCCACGCCGGGCGCAGGTAGTAACCGGCCTGGATATTCCAGTCGCCGCTTTGCTGAATGTATTTGGCGCCGACCTGTTGCACGTCTTCGAGGCCGATGACGTTGCCCAGGGTCTCGTAGAAGGTGCTGCCAAAGTACGGCTGCAAGCCGAACGGCACGGTGTTCAGGCCGACCTGCACCTGCTGGTCCGGGTTGAATTTGTAGCCGACCCAGGCGAATTTGGCGAACTGAATGTCGCCGTAATTTTTCGTGTACTGGTAGGGGTAGGAGCGACCATAGAAGCGGTATTGCGCCTCGCCGATCCAGGAATCGGAGTTGTACTTGGCGCTGAGAAAAACCGTATCGAGACCGAACTTCTGAATGTCGCGATCCGGGTCCAGGTCCCAGCGCGCACGAATGGCGCCACCCAGGTCGAGGTTGTCGGTAACTTGCACGGCCATCGCCGGAGCGGCAACGCTGCAGAACAGGACGATAGAGGTGGTGCGCAAACGCAAGGAAGCAGAGAAGGGCATGGAGCGGCTCTCGATTGTTTTTATTAGAGATGCCGCGCAGTCTTGCCATCCGCCGGGCGTGGGACAAACGATAAAAACGATGCGCAAACCTGCATCGAATGCATGTTACTCAAAAAATCCTGTAGGACAGTCCGGTACGCTCATGGGATGCTCTGCAACTTGTCAGTGGTTTTCGAGTGCCTTGATATGAAACGCAAAATGCCCGGCCTGAACGCGCTCAAGGCGTTCGAAGTGGCCGGCAGCACCGGCAGCTTCACCCGCGCCGCCGAGCTGCTCAATGTCACCCAGAGTGCGGTCAGCCGTCAGGTGCGGCAACTGGAAGAGCAACTCGGCGAAAGTCTGCTGGAGCGCCGTCATCACCATCTGGAGCTGACCGCCGCCGGCAAGATCCTGCTGCGGGCACTGCATCAGTCGTTCGACAAGATCGAGCTGACGGTGCGCAGCATCCAGCAGAAAACCCACTCCAACCGTCTGCACATCAACGCACCGCCGACCTTCACCAGTCGCTGGCTGATGCCACGCCTCGGGCGTTTGCGCGAGCAGCACCCGGAGCTGGAACTGAGCATCACCACGCGCTTGCAGGACAGCCTGGCGGAAACCAGTACCCTCGATTGCGCGATCCGCTTTGGCGACGGCGAGTGGGACGGTCTCGACAGTTCGCTGTTGATCCAGGAGCGGCATATCGCGGTGTGCGCGCCATCGCTGTATGCACGGGAGGGAAGCGAACAGGGCATCGACCTCAATCGCCTGACCCTGCTGCATGTGCTGGCCAAGGAGGATCAGCGTTACCTGACCTGGAAGCACTGGCTGGACGCGGCGCACATCAGTGGCGTCGATACCCAGGGCGGTTACGAATTCGATTTGCTGGACCTGGCGATTCAGGCAGCGACCGATGGTCTGGGGATCACCATTGCCGACTGGCACATGGTTGCGGCGGAACTGGCCAGCGGGCAATTGACGCAAGTGCTGAATGTGTATGTGGAAGGGCACCAGTCGTACTGGCTGGTGACCCGCCCGGAGCAGACCGAGATGCCGCAGTTGCAGGTGTTTGCGCAATGGCTGCAGGAGGAAATCTGGCTGGCGCAGCGCCAACTGGAGCCTTCGACCGCAGCCACCTGACACACCCCCAATCCCCTGTGGGAGCGAGCTTGCTCGCGAAAGCGGTGTGTCAGTCACCTGTACGTCACAGTCAGACCGCCGTCGCGAGCAGGCTCACGCCTGCAGGGGATGTGTGCTTATGTGAAGGTAACCTGCATTTTTCGAATGTTTCCCCGCCCTTTAAATCGTTTGTTCAACCCGCCACCGATGACAAGACTGGTGGCATTGATAAAAACAAACGATGGGCGATGCACATGCGAATCGAGCGAAACTTTGTAAACGGCCACTTCATCGAGCCGGCCAGCGCGGCAATGATCGCGGTGTACAACCCCGCCACTGAAGCGCTGCTCGGCCATGTCTCGGCTGCCACCGCCGAAGAAGCCACCGCCGCCGTGGATGCCGCGGCGGCCGCACAAAAAGTCTGGGGCAAACTGACCAGCATCGAGCGCGCCGAACACTTGCGCGCATTCGCCACCGCGCTTGAGGAGCGTGCCGAGTCCATCGGCGCCGCGCTCGCCGCCGAGTCCGGCAAGAGTCTCAGCGACGCGAGCAACGAAGCACGCTATGCCGCGCAGATCACCCGTTACCACGCCGAGTGGGCGCGGCGCATCGAAGGCGAGATCATCCCCAGCGACAGCCCCGACGAAAACCTGTTTCTGCATCGCGAGCCGATCGGCGTCGTCGCGTGCCTGATTCCGTTCAACTACCCGGTCTATACCTTGCTGCGCAAAATTGCCCCGGCGCTGATTGCCGGCAACACCGTGGTGGTGCGCCCGAGCAACAACACCCCGACCTCGGCATTCGAAATCGCCAAAGCGGTGCAGCAGTCGGGCATGCCGGCCGGGGTGATCAATATTCTGACCATGGATCACGCCACCGCTGCCACGGTGTGCACGCATAAGGCTGTTGGCTTGATTACGCTGACGGGCAGCGTCAACGCCGGGCGCATCGTGCTCGATTACTGCAAGGCCAATATCGCCAAGCCGTCGCTGGAGCTGGGCGGCAAGACGCCGGCCATCATCGAAGCCGATGCCGACCTCGAAGCCGCCGCCAGCGCGATCATCGCCTCCAAGACCACCCACTGCGGGCAGTTGTGCACGGCGGTGGAAAGAGTCTACGTGCAGGAAAGTGTCCACGACCGATTCCTCGCGCTGCTCAAGGCCAAAATCGCCGAGGTGAAATTCGGTGACCGCGCCACCGATGCGAGCCTGATGGGACCACTGGTCAACGCCAGTTCGCAGCGGAACATTCACGCCATGGTCGAGCGTGCCATGGCCGACGGCGCGGTGCTCGAAAGTGGTGGTGTGTTGCCGCAAGGCCCGGGGCATTTCTATCCGCCGACCCTGCTCAGCCACTGCCGCCAGGACATGGAAATCGTCCAGGATGAAATCTTCGGTCCGGTGCTGCCGGTGCTCAAGTACCGCGACATCGACGAAGCATTGTCCATGGCCAACGACCACCAGTTCGGCCTGTCGTCGGTGCTCTACACCGAGAACTACCGCACCGCGCAGAAAGTCGCCAACGCCATCGAGGCCGGCGAGTTGTACGTCAATCGCACCCCGGCCGACCCGTATCAGGGCTACCACGCCGGTTGGAAACGCTCGGGCCTGGGCGGTGATGACGGCAAGCACGGGATGCTCGAATTCACCCAGACCCGACTCGTGGTCATGAAGTACTGAAACACCGCAACACGCCTCATGCTGCACCTATAAAAACAATTATCAGGGGCGCCCGGAGCACGGGTTGCCCGAGGTCACTTCAATGTCCAAGCATGCATCCTCTGCTGCCGCTGTTCAGGGTTCCAACTCGGCTGTGAAAAGCCGGAGCGACAAGGGAAGTCGCTATTTCCAATTGATGTTGCTGGTGCTGGCCGCCGGTGCGATCTATCCGATTCTGTACCTGCGTCAGGTCTACCAGACCACGATGCTCGAAGTGTTCCAGATCAACCAAAGTGAACTGGGCTATCTGTACTCGATGCTCGGCACGATTTTCCTCCTCAGCTACTTGCCCAGCGGCTGGTTGGCGGATCGCATTGCGCCACGCTTTCTGATTTTCTTCTCGCTGGTGGCGACCGGCGCTTTAGGCCTGTGGTATTCGACGGCGCCATCGATGACCGGGCTGATGATCATCTTCGGTTGCTGGGGCCTGACCACCGGTTTGACCTTCTGGGCGTCGGTGCTCAAGCGGGTGAAGATGATTGCTCACCCTACCGAGCAAGGGCGCTTTTTCGGCATCCTCGACGGTGGTCGCGGTCTGGTCGAGGCGTTGCTGGCGACGGTTGCCCTGGCGCTGTTCGCCTTCGCCACCGAAACCCGTGGTGAGTCCACTGCCGAAGGCTTCAGGCATGTGGTCTATCTCTATGCCTTCACCTGTATCGCCATCGGCTGTGTGCTGGTGCTGATCAAGGATCCGAAGTCGATGGCGGACACGCCGCCGGTGGAGAAGGGCAAGTTCAACCTGCTCACCGATCTGGCGACGCTGGTGAAAATTCCCGAGCTGTGGCTGGTCACCGCCATCGTGTTCTGCGGCTATCACATCTTCTGGGCGACCTACAGTTTCTCGGACTACTTGCAAGGCAGCGGCCTGACCGCGGTCATGGCCGGCACCATCACCACCATCAAGCTGTGGATGCGCCCCATCGGCGGCATCGGCGGCGGCTGGCTGGGGGACAAGTTCTCGAACATTTCGGTGCTGATCGTCGCGCTGTTGCTGGCGAGTCTGGCGATTGTCGGGCTGATCGTATTCCCGGCGCTCAACAGTATGGGTTTGCTGATCGCCACGGTGATTTTCATTGGCCTGATGACTTACGCAATTCGCGGTTTGTACTGGGCGATTCTCGACAGCTGCAACATTCCGCTGCGCATCACCGGCCTGGCCATCGGCATCGTTTCGGTGGTCGGCTACATGCCGGATGCCTTCATCCCGTTGATCAATGGCTACCTCACCGAGCACTTCCCCGGCGCCCTCGGCTACAAGCTGTACTTCGGTTACATCGCCTCCGTTGGTCTGATCGGCACCCTGGCGGCCGTGACCCTGCGTGCCCGAATCAATCGCAAAACTTCAGATAAAGCAGGTGCCTGACATGAAAATCATCGCCCTTGAAACCCATATCGTCGCCGTACCGCCACCGCACATCGGCGGCATGTACTGGCTGTTCGTCAAGCTCAAGACCGATTGCGGCATCGAAGGCGTGGGCGAGATCTACGCGGCGACGTTCGGTCCCAAAGCCATGCTGCCGATTATCGAAGACGTGTTCGAGCGCTACCTGCTCAACCAGGACCCGCACCACATCGAACGCTTCTTCCGTCAGGCCTATTCCAGCGGTTTCACCCAGCGTCCCGACCTGACCATGATGGGCGTGGTCAGCGGTCTGGAGATGGCCTGCTGGGACATCATCGGCAAAGCGGCGAACAAACCGGTCTACGAGTTGCTGGGTGGCAAGGTCAACGAACGCCTGCGCTCCTACACCTACCTGTACCCGGTCAACAGCCGTGGCGAATACGACTACGACGACCCGGATCTGGCGGCTGAATGCGCCGTCGAGAACATGAACAAAGGCTTCACCGCGCTGAAGTTCGACCCGGCCGGCCCATATTCCGCGTACTCCGGGCACCAGATCTCGCTGCAGGTGCTGGAACGCTGTGAAACCTTCTGTCGCAAGATCCGCGAAGCGGTGGGCAACCAGTGCGACCTGCTGTTCGGGACTCACGGGCAGATGGTGCCGTCGTCGGCAATCCGTCTGGCCAGGCGTCTGGAAAAGTACGACCCGCTGTGGTTCGAAGAGCCGGTGCCGCCGGGGCAGGAAGAGGCCATGGCGCAAGTCGCGGCCAAGACCAGCATTCCGATTGCCACTGGCGAACGCCTGACCACCAAGTACGAATTCTTCAAGCTGCTGCAGGCCGGCGGCGCGTCGATTCTGCAGATGAACGTCGCCCGCTGCGGCGGCCTGCTCGAGGCGAAGAAGATCGCCAGCATGGCCGAGGCCTACTACGCGCAAATTGCTCCGCATCTTTACAACGGCCCGATCGGCGCGGCGGCGAGTTTCCAGTTGGCGACCTGCACACCGAACTTCCTGATTCAGGAAAGCATCGAGACCTGGGGCGGCTTCCACGCCGAGATCCTGAAGAAGCCGCTGCAGTGGGAGGACGGCTACATCATCCCGTCCGCCGAGCCGGGGCTGGGCGTGGAGCTGAACATGGATGTGGTGCGCAAGCATTCGCCGTACACCGGCGAGCGCCTGCACCTGCAAATGGCACCGACTCCGGTTGACGTCAAAGACACCTCGCCGGCCAAGGGCTGACAGAGGCCC
>NZ_JANLOG010000042.1:0-36508 GCF_025466205.1 Pseudomonas sp. 13B_3.2_Bac1 | reverse complement strand
GTACATCAGAAATATCCACTGGAACACCGATGAACCTCTCGCGCCTCGCCCTGCCCTTCTTCCTGCTTCCCACCGCCAATGCCCTCGCCGACAGCTTCGAACGCGATCAGGCCCTGAAGCTGCCCGACACGCTGATCAGCGCCAACCGCCAGGTCGAAGCGCGCAACGACAGCAGCGCCGCCAACACCGTGTTCACCCGCGAAGACATCGACCGCCTGCAACCGGGCAGCGTCACCGACCTGCTGCAGCGGGTGCCGGGCGTGCAGGTGGCGCAGGCCGGTGGGCGCGGCAGTCTGCCGGGGATCTACATTCGCGGCACGCAATCTGCGCAGAGTCTGGTGCTGGTCGACGGTCAGCGCATCGGCAGTTCGACCTCCGGCGACAGCAACCTGCAGCATCTGAACATCGACCAGATCGAACGTGTGGAAGTGCTGCGCGGTTCGCGTTCGGTGATTTACGGCAGCGATGCGATTGGCGGGGTGATCCAGATCTTCACCCGGCGCGGTAACGAGCAAGGTTTACAGCCTCGCTTGCACGTCGGTTTCGGCAGCAACCAGACCTGGGAACGCAGTCTCGGCCTGTCGGGTGGCGACGAGAAAACCCGCTTCAACCTGGGTGCCAGCCTCGACGAGACTGCCGGTATCGACCGTACGCACGAGTCCTACCCCAGCGACAGCGATCACGATGCCTACCGCAATCAATCCGTCAGCCTGAGTCTCAGCCATGCGCTGACCGATGACATCGAAGTCGGCGCCAACCTGCTGGATAACCGCGGCAAGAGCGAGTTCGACAACCCGTTCGGCCGCTTCGATACGACCACTTTCGAGTCGGTGCAACAGCAGCCCTACAGCGACTTCAACGTCAGCAGTGTCAGCAGCTACGTCGATGCCCGGGTCAACGAAATCTGGAAAACCCGCGTCGAATTCGGTCACACCGAAAACCGCGAAAAGACCCTCGACAAACTCAGCGACGAACGCACGGTGTTCAACACTTATCGCGACTCGGTGAACTGGCAGAACGACCTGACTCTGGATGCGCGCAACAGCCTGATCCTCGGCGGCGACTGGTACGAAGACCGGGTCAACAGCAGCACCGCGTTCGACGAGGACAGCCGCTGGAACCGCGCCGCGTTCATCCAGCATCGCTATCAGGCCGACAGCTTCTCCACAGAGCTGGGCCTGCGCCACGACGACAACCAGCAGTTCGGCAGCCAGAACACCTGGAGCGGCACCTTTACGCTGCCGCTGAACCCGGACAACGATCTGCTGCTGAGCTACAGCGAAGGCTTCCGCGCGCCAACCTTCAACGACCTGTACTACCCGGATTTCAGCAACCCGAACCTGAAACCGGAAACCTCGAAAAGCTACGAGTTGCAATGGCGTAGCCAGTTGAGCGATTCCAGTCGCCTGGAAACTTCGATTTATCGCACCGACCTGGAAGACGCGATCATCTTCGGCAGCAACTCACGCCCGGAGAACGTGGCCTCGGCACGGATCAACGGTTTCGAAGCGGCATTGAAGCAGGAGCTGTTCGGCTGGCAGAGCAATCTCGGTGTGGCGATCATCGATCCGCGTGATCGCGATACCGGGCACACCTTGGCCCGCCGCGCACGGCGCACGATGAGTTGGGATCTGGATCGACAGTTTGACCGACTGGGTCTGGGCGCCAGTTGGCAGGCGGTAAGCAGTAGCTACGACGACAAGGACAACACCCAGTCACTGGGCGGCTACGGCTTGATCGGATTGCGCAGCAGTTGGGCACTGAACCGTGAGATCAAACTGGATATGAAGGTCGAGAACCTGTTCGATAAAGGCTATAGCCGCGCGCTCTACAGCTATGACGGCAGCCAGTTTGGCTATCGCGAGGAAGGTCGGGCGTGGGTGTTTGGCGTCACCTGGACGCCGGAGCTCTGATCCAGAATTTGTGCTGCTTCGACTGGCCTCTTCGCGAGCAAGCCCGCTCCCACAGGGGGAACGCATTCCAAATGTGGGAGCGGGCTTGCTCGCGAAGAATTCACCTCGGTCTCAGCGGTCAGGCGCAATCAGATGGCAGAGTTTGGCGGTTGCCTCGATCATCTGCCCACTCGGGCGCTCAAGGCCTTTATCGGTAACCAACAGTAGTTTCCCCTGCTTCACTGCTGCTACCTGCGGCCAGGCTTTCCAGGCATCAAGCTGGGCCTGATCACCGGCCAGAATCACCGCGGGATCGCGCTGCAACACCGCTTCGATACTCACCTGCGGCGCCGGCAAACTCAGATCGGCAAACACATTGCGCGCGCCGCATACCTCAAGCGCATCGCTGATGATCTGCCCGCCACCGACGGTATACAGCGGCTTATCCCAGACTTGATAGAACACGGTCAGCGGCGTCTCCCGGCGATAGCGTTGGCGCAGGTCATCGAGTTTCTGGCGCAGATCCGCCGCCAGTGTCACCCCACGTTCAGGCCGGCCGAGTTGCGCGGCAATGGCTTCGATCTGTGCAGAAAGCTGTTCGAGATTGTGCGGTTCGGCGACGTAGGTCGGGATGTTCAGGCGTTTGAGTTGATCGCGTTGCGCCGGGCCGACACTGCCGGGCCACAACAGCAACAAATCAGGCTTCAAACTGAGCAGACGCTCCATGTCCAGCTGACCGTAGCGGCCCACTGACGGGACATCCTTGAGCGCGGCAGGACGCTCGCCGGCATCGAGCACGCCAACCAGCAGATCGGCCGAGTCCAGCTCAACGACAATTTCCGACAGCGAAGGCGCGAGGCTGACCACCCGCAGGCTCGCCAGCGCCTGGCCGGCGACGGCCAGCAGCAGAACCGCCAGCCACAGACGGCGCATCAGCCGAGTTGACGCGGGATGCGATAGAGGTAGAACAGCACGGCCGTGGACAGCGCCAGCAGCATCAGCGGTACGGCTTCGAGGCCGACGAACACGGCCAGCGCACCGATCCACGCCGGAAGCGATGCAGCGAGGAACGCGACACGACGACGGGCCGCGAGCGCGATCCAGGCCGCCGGCTCGGCAGGCGTATCGAGGGCTTTCTGGGTGGCGATCAGTGCGTGTTTGTAGCCACCAAAAAACTTCAGACTGACAAACATCGAGGCCACGCCGGCAATGAACATCGGCATGGTCAGTACCGGCAGAAACGCTTCATATTGGCCGAACAGTGCGTTGAGCACGAACAGCGGCAGCAGCGCCAACGCCAGATACTTCCACCAATCGACCGCCAGACGGCGGCGCACCTGACCTCGGGTCACGCGCGGTCGACCTCGCCCTGATGCTCGTTGCCCATCATGTGGTCGAGCTTGCTGGCCTTGGTCGCCAGATAGAGCTTGTTGTGCGGATTATGGCCGGTGTGCAGCGGCACGCGTTCGGCGACGACGATGCCCATGTCGGTCAGGGCTTTGACCTTGCGCGGGTTGTTGGTCATCAGGCGCAGCGACTTCACGCCCAGGTGCTCGAGCATCGGCAGGCACATCGCGTAGTCACGCTGGTCGGCGGCGAAACCCAGACGCTCGTTGGCTTCCACGGTGTCGGCGCCGCCGTCCTGCAACTCGTAGGCGCGGATCTTGTTCAGCAGACCGATGCCACGACCTTCCTGGCGCAGGTACAGCAGCACGCCACGGCCTTCGCGGGCGATGGCCTTGAGCGCCGCTTCGAGTTGCGAACCGCAGTCGCAGCGCTGGCTGAACAGGGCGTCACCGGTCAGGCACTCGGAATGCAACCGGCCAAGGACCGGGGCACCGTCGTCAATTTCACCCAGGCTCAGCACAACGTGCTCGCGGCCGGTGGCTTCATCGAGAAAACCGTGCATGGTGAATTGCGCAAAAGGCGTTGGCAGCTTGCAAGCGGCGACAAAAACGACAGGCACCTGTGTGCTCCTGATCTAAAAAGTCTGAAGATTCGCAGGCCGGCATTGTAACAGCAGGTTCCGGCAGGCGCTTAGGCTGAATTATCGGGCATAACGATCAAAAAGTTTGATAACACCCGACTTGCCTGGCCCCCCTGTGGGAGAGGGCTTGCTCGCGAAGGCGTCGTGTCAGTCGGCAATAGGCTGGCGGAACCACCGTATTCGCGAGCAAGCCCGCTCCCACAGGGGGCACAGTGTTGGGCACAAGATTCGCAATCAGGGCGTATCAAACGGATACGGCTGCTTCCACTGCTCGAAAATCGGCTTCAGCTCGCCGCTCTTCACCAACTGCTCCATGCGCCTGTCGAAGAGCGCCATCAGCGTGCGCGCTTGCGGCGTATCGGCGAAGCACAGGTACAGCGGCAATTCGGCGATATGGGTCTTGCGAAACTGCGTCGGATCCTTGGCCCGGCCAACCACGTAATCGATTTCGGTCTGCGCATCGATGTAATAGTCAGCGCGGTTGTGGGTGAGCATCGACAGGATCCCGGTACGTCGCATGACTTCGTTAAAGTTATGCACATTGGGCAAATAATCCTGATAGTCATAGCCGCGCACCCAGGCCAGGCGATAGCTGCCGAGAGTGTCCGGGGTCGGTGAAGGATTGCTCGCCAGGCCCAGGGCGTAAATGTGGTCGGTGTCGAAATTCCAGCGCGGATATAGCAGGTCGCTGGCCTCGTTTTTATACGAGCCGACACAGGCATCGACTTCGCCGCGCTGGGCCAGACCCACGGAGCGCGTGTAAGGCTCGGTGCGGATGTCGAGTTGCACCCCGGCCGGTTCGAAGACCTTGCGCAGCACGTCCCAGCCCAGGCCGTGACCGTCAGCGGCGGTGTAGTCTTCCCAGTCTTCGCTGGCCAGATGGATGACCGCGGGCGTCGGCGCAGCTTCCTGCGCACTGGCGACAGTGCCCAGCAAGGTAAAAAACACCAGCGCCAGCCAGCGACTAACCATCCTTAGTCTCCCCACTTAACCCTGACAATCCGGATCAGGCGAAAATCCACACCAGTCCCTGCATCGCCAGCCAGGCGAACACGCCGGCCAGCACGTCGTCGAGCATGATGCCGACGCCGCCATGGACATGCCGATCGATCCAGCGGATCGGCCATGGCTTGAGAATGTCGAAGAAGCGGAACATCAGGAACCCCGCGAGCAACCAGTACCAGCCTTCCGGCACCAGCCACAGGGTGATCCACATCCCGACCATTTCGTCCCAGACGATGCCTTCGTGGTCGTGTACCCGCAGATCGTCGGCGACCTTGCCGCACAGCCAGAAGCCGAACAGCATGGTGATCCCGAGCATCAGCCAGTAACCCCAGTCGGGCAACATCTGCCACAACGGAATAAAGGGTAGCGCAACTAACGAACCCCACGTGCCCGGCGCTTTCGGCAAGGTGCCGGAGCCGAAGCCGAACGCGAGGAAATGCCAGGGATTGCGCCAGACCGACGGCGGAACGAATTCGGCCGGAACCTGTTTCGGGTGATCTGTCACGGTGTCTCCTGAAAATGTTGATAACCCCGGATTTGCGGGGTGATGTCGTGTCCTTCGCGATCCAGCAGCACCACACCCTGGCCCTGCGCGACCCGCCCGATCACATGGATCGGCCAACCATCGGCCAGCAGTGCCGGCAACTCGACGGACGGTAGCGTGAAGGCCAGCACATAGTCATCGCCGCCGCTCAACGCTGCTCGCTCGGCACCACGCTGGCCGAGAAACGCCACTAAAGCATCGGACAACGGTACGCGCTCGCGTTCAACCTCAAGCCGCACCTGCGAAGCCAGAGCGATATGGCCGCAATCGGCAAGTAGGCCATCGGAGATATCCAGGGCCGAGGTGGCCTTGCCGCGCAAGGCCTGACCAAGCCCGAGTTGCGGTTGCGGCGCCCAGTAATGACTGAGCAGCGGCTCGGCAATATCAGTGTCGGCTTCACGCTGGCCAAGCACCAGCGGCAAGGCACCGGCGGCATTACCCAGTTCGCCGCCAACACAAAGCAGGTCGCCCGGTTGTGCGCCGCTGCGGGTCAAGGCCTGCCCGGCCGGAACGCGACCGAACACGGTGACGGTCAGGCTTAACGGCCCACGGGTGGTGTCGCCGCCAACCAGCGCGACGCCGCAGCTCTGCGCCATGCGGTTCAAACCGCGGGCATAGGCTTGCAGCCAATCGGCGGTCACCGTCGGCACAGTCAGGGCAAGGGTAAAGGCAACGGGCGTGGCGCCCATGGCGGCCAGGTCGCTGACCGCAACGGCCAGCGAGCGCTGACCGAGCAGAAACGGATCGCAGGGATCGGCGAAGTGCACGCCGGCCACCAGCGTATCGGTGGAAATCGCCAACTGCTCCCCGGGGGGAACCGCCAGCAAGGCGCAGTCGTCGCCGATCCCCAAGGCAACGCCCTCGCCGCCCTGCGCACAAGGCGCGGCGGCGAAGAAATTGCGGATCAGCTCAAACTCGCCCATTGCGATATCAAGCGCTGATCAGCGCTTGAACGCCTTGACTTCAGCTTCACGCAGGCGCGGAGCCAGCTTGTCGAGTACACCGTTGACGAACTTGTGGCCATCGGTCGAACCGAAGACTTTCGCCAGCTCGATACCTTCGTTGATCACCACGCGGTACGGCACGTCGACGCGCTTGAGCAGTTCCCAGGTAGACAGGCGCAGAACCGCCAGTTCAACCGGATCCAGCTCTTCGATTTCGATGTCCAGGCACGGCTTGAGCGCGGTGTCGATTTCGGTGCGGCTCGCCGGAACCCCGTGGAGGATTTCACGGAAATACGCGCCATCGACATCGGTGAAATCGTTATCAACGCGGAACTGCGCTTCGATTTCGTTCAGCGAAGCCTTGGCCATGTGCCATTGATACAGAGCCTGAGTCGCGAGCTGACGGGCTTCGCGACGCTTGACGCTTTTCGATGGCTTGCCGGCATCCGCAGGTTTCGGATCGCGCGGGTTGAAACGATCGCTATCGTCGCTAATCACTTGGCCTCCAACTGCGCCAGCAGGCTGACCATTTCCAGAGCGGACAGGGCAGCTTCAGCACCTTTGTTGCCGGCCTTGGTGCCGGAACGTTCGATGGCTTGCTCGATGGAATCAACGGTCAGGACGCCGAACGCGACCGGTACGCCGAACTCCATGGACACTTGTGCCAGGCCCTTGGTGCATTCGCCAGCCACGTATTCGAAGTGCGGAGTGCCGCCACGAATGACCGCGCCGAGGGCGATGATGGCTGCGAACTCGCCTTTCTGAGCGACTTTCTGCGCAACCAGCGGGATTTCGAAGGCGCCAGGTGCGCGGATGATGGTGATGTCGCTTTCGCTCACGCCGTGGCGAACCAGGGCATCAACTGCACCGCTGACCAGGCTTTCAACCACGAAGCTGTTGAAACGGCCCACTACCAGAGCGTAGCGGCCTTTAGGGGCGATGAAGGTACCTTCGATGGTCTTCAGGGTCATTCGTCAGATCTCTTAAAGAGCCGGGACGCGTTTCGTACGCATCCCTCAGTGATATTAGCCACAAATTCATGACCGGAAACACCGCATTGCTGTTCGATGACGAACCTGTGGCGAGGGAGCTTGCTCCCGCTGGGCAGCGTAGCGCCCCCCTTTCGTGGGCGCTGCGCACCCAAGCGGGAGCAAGCTCCCTCGCCACAATCGTTCTACGTCAACAATGCCGAATTCACCGGGTCATTATTCGGAGGGCACGTATTCTACAACTTCCAGATCGAAACCGGATATCGCATTAAATTTCATTGGCGCAGACATCAAGCGCATTTTGCGTACGCCGAGGTCACGCAGGATCTGCGAACCGGCACCGACGATGCTGTAGGTGGTCGGTTTTTTCACCGCCGCCTGCTCACCGGTTTCGCGGATATGCGCCAGCAGCACGTCGCCGTCGAGCGGGTGACCGAGCAACAGCACCACACCGCTGCCGGCCTCGGCGACCGCAGCCATCGCGGCGCGCAGGCTCCAGCGGCCCGGTTGCTTGACCATCAGCAGGTCGCGCAGCGGATCCATGTTATGCACGCGAACCAGGGTCGGCTCTTCGGCGCAAACCGTGCCCAGAGTCAGGGCCATATGCACATCGCCTTCCACCGAATCACGATAGGTCACCAGGTTGAATTGGCCCAGTTCGCTGTCCAGCGGCTGTTCGGCAATCCGCTGAACGGTACGTTCGTGGATCATCCGGTAGTGAATCAGGTCGGCGATGGTGCCGATCTTGATGTTGTGTTCGGCGGCAAACGCTTCCAGTTCGGCGCGACGGGACATGGTGCCGTCGTCGTTCATCACTTCGCAGATCACGCCGCTTGGTTCGAAACCGGCCATGCGCGCCAGGTCGCAGGCAGCTTCAGTGTGACCGGCGCGAGCCAGGGTGCCACCGGCCTGAGCCATCAGCGGGAAGATGTGCCCCGGGCTGACGATGTCTTCCGCCTTGGCGTCTTTCGCCGCAGCCGCTTGCACGGTGCGCGCACGGTCGGCGGCGGAGATACCGGTGGTGACGCCTTCGGCGGCTTCGATCGATACGGTGAACTTGGTGCCGAAACCGGAACCGTTGCGTGGCGCCATCAGTGGCAGCTTCAACAGTTCGCAGCGCTCGCGGCTCATCGGCATGCAGATCAGGCCGCGGGCGTGCTTGGCCATGAAGTTGATGTGTTCGGCCTTGCAGCATTCGGCGGCCATGATCAGGTCGCCTTCGTTCTCGCGGTCTTCGTCATCCATGAGGATGACCATCTTGCCTTGGCGGATGTCTTCAACCAGTTCTTCGATGCTATTGAGCGCCACAAGGCACCCCCTTCAGTCAGGATTTGAGGTAGCCGTTGGCGGCCAGAAAGCTTTCAGTAATACCGCCAGCGCTTGGCTCAGCAGCCTTGTCGCCGAGGAGCAGGCGCTCCAGATAACGCGCCAGCAAATCGACTTCCAGGTTCACCCGGCGGCCCGGCTTGTAGGAAGCCATGATGGTTTCGCTCAGGGTGTGCGGAATGATCGTCAGCATGAATTCGGCGCCATCGACCGCGTTCACGGTCAGGCTGGTGCCGTCGACGGTGATCGAACCTTTATGGGCGATGTACTTGGCCAGTTCTTTCGGCGCGCGAATGCGAAATTCCACGGCGCGGGCATTGTCGCTGCGTGACACCACTTCGCCGACACCGTCGACGTGACCGCTGACCAGATGACCGCCGAGACGGGTGGTCGGGGTCAGGGCTTTTTCCAGATTGACCGGGCTGCCGCTTTTCAGGTCATTCATGGCGGTGCAGTCGAGGGTTTCGCGGCTGACGTCGGCGGCAAAGCCGTTGCCCGGCAGCTCAACCGCCGTCAGGCACACGCCGTTGACGGCGATGCTGTCGCCGAGTTTGACGTCGCTCAGGTCGAGCTTGCCGGTTTCGACATGCACCCGCACATCACCGCCCTTTGGGGTCAGTGCGCGAATACTGCCGATGGATTCGATGATGCCGGTAAACATGGGGTTCTCCTTGAGAACGAAGCCAGCGCTAACGCGATGGCCGGGAATTATACGCTCGCCGAAACGACTGGCGTCGCAGTGACTCGCCAGTCATCGCCAACCGCGCGGATTTCAGTGATTTTCAGCTCGGGAGCGTCCTTCATATAGGCCAGCGGCCAGTCCAGCAACGGCCGCGCCGTGGATCCGAGAAACTTGCCGGCAATGAAGATCACGAACTCATCGACCAGACCGAGCTGCGCGAACGCGCCAGCCAGACGCGGACCGGCCTCGACCAGCACTTCGTTGACGCCACGGTTGGCCAGTTCGATCAGCAGTTGATGCAGATCGACCTGACCGTCGTCACCCGGCACGATCAGGCATTCCGGGCCATTGGCGTATTGCTCTTCGACCGCCATGCACGTCGCGACCAGCGCCGGGCCGGCCTTGAAGAACGGCGCGTCCAGCGGCACCCGCAGGCGCCCGTCGATCAGCACCCGCAGCGGCGGACGGCTCATGGCCCGTGCGGTTTGTTCGGCATCCAGACCCAGTTCGTCGGCGCGTACGGTCAGGCGTGCGCCGTCAGCCAGTACGGTGTCGGCGCCAGTCAGCACCACGGCCGCCTGCGCGCGCAAACGCTGCACAGCGGAACGCGCGGCCGGGCCGGTGATCCATTGGCTCTCGCCGCTGTCCATCGCCGTGCGGCCGTCGAGGCTCATCGCCATCTTGACCCGCACGAACGGCAAGCCGTGTTCCATGCGTTTCAGGAAACCTTGATTGAGCTGGCGCGCCTCGGCTTCGAGCACGCCGCTTTCGGTGGCGATCCCGGCATCGGTCAGACGCTGCAAGCCACGCCCGGCGACCTGCGGATTCGGATCGCGCATCGCGGCGACCACCCGAGCCACCCCGGCAGTCACCAGCGCATCGGCGCACGGCGGTGTGCGGCCATGGTGGCTGCACGGCTCAAGGGTCACGTAAGCCGTGGCGCCGCGGGCCAGTTCACCGGCAGCGCGCAGGGCGTGAACCTCGGCGTGGGGTTCGCCGGCGCGCTCGTGAAAGCCTTCGCCGACAATCTGCCCGTCACGCACGATCACGCAGCCAACCCGTGGATTGGGGTGGGTGGTGTAGTGGCCCTTGCGCGCCAGTTGCAGCGCGCGCGCCATGAAGTGGGCGTCGAGGATCGCCTGCTCGGCGGCGCTGGTCATTCTTTCACCGGTTCGCGGGCGAGGCGGTCGATCTCTTCGCGGAACTCATTGAGATCCTGGAAGCGCCGGTACACCGAAGCGAAACGAATGTAGGCCACTTCATCGAGCTTTTGCAGCTCGGCCATCACCAGTTCGCCGACCACGAGGGATTTGACCTCGCGCTCGCCGGTGGCGCGCAGCTTGTGCTTGATGTGAACCAGAGAGGATTCGAGGCGCTCGACGCTCACCGGACGTTTCTCCAGGGCGCGTTGCATGCCGGCGCGGAGCTTTTCTTCGTCGAACGGTTGGCGGCTGCCGTCGGTTTTGATCAGGCGCGGCAACACCAGTTCGGCCGTCTCGAATGTCGTGAAACGTTCGCCGCAGGCCAGGCATTCACGCCGGCGGCGCACCTGTTCGCCCTCGGCGACCAGACGCGAGTCGATGACCTTGGTGTCGTTGGCACCGCAGAAGGGACAGTGCATGGTGGCTGGCAACAAAAAAAGGGAGGGCCATGGTAGCGCATCCCGGTGGCAAGACAAGCCATAGGGTTTGCGGTATACAGACGGGCATGATCATTTGATCCATGGATTTCATTTTGCTGGAGCAGCCCATGCCGCTACGACCGCTCGTTTTGCTCAGTCTTTTCGCCCTGCTGGTGGCCTGTGGCAGCGATAAACCCAAGCCGCAGCCGCCAACGCCGGGCCCGGCGCCACAGCAGGCGCAGAAAAAAGCCCGGGAAGCGGCTGACCTCGGTCCGCTGCCGGCTTATCAACGGGAACTGAGCGGCACTCTGCAAGGCGTGCCGGCCGGGGCCGAAGTCGAACTGGCGTTGCTGGTGATCGACGATAAGTCCCGCCCGCAACAGTTGCTCGCCAGTTCCACGCTGATAGGCAATAACCAGGCGTTGCCGTTCCGTCTGCGTTTCAACCCCGAAGCATTCCCCGCCGGCGCGCGGGTTGAGCTGCGCGGCCGCGCCACGCAGTCCGGCCAGTTGATCCTGCATCTGCCGTCGCAACCCATTACCCAGCCGATCACTCAGGCGCTGGGCCAGCTTCAATTTGTCAAAGCACCATGACGCCACCGCTCGACCTGCAACTGGCGTTAGGTGAATTGCTCGGTGATGCCCGGCTCAAGGCCTGTGCATTGCCGGGTACCGATTTGCAGCTGTGGCTGATCGACGGCGACAACATGGATCGCGAATTCAGTCCGGACGAAACCCGGCGCATCCTCCACGAACCGCCGTATTGGAGTTTCTGCTGGGCCAGCGGCCTGGCGGTGGCGCGTTATCTGGCGGAGTTTCCCGAGTGGGTGCGCGGCAAGCGGGTACTGGATTTCGGCGCCGGCTCCGGGATCGCCGCGATTGCGGCGGTGAAGGCCGGGGCGTTGGAGGTGGTGGCTTGCGATCTTGATCCGCTGGCGATTGCTGCGTGCCGGGCCAACGCCGAACTCAATGATGTGCAGATGAGTTATTCGACGGACTTCATTGCCGAGGCTGATCGTTTTGATCTGATTCTGGTGGCGGATGTGCTCTACGACCGCGAGAACCTGCCGCTGCTCGATGCGTTTCTCAGCCGTGGCCGCGAGGCGCTGGTGGCGGACTCACGGGTCCGGGATTTTCGTCATCCGTTGTATGAGCGGATCGAAATGCTTGAGGCGATGACCTTGCCGGATCTGGCGGAGCCGGAAGAGTTCAGACATGTCAGCCTTTACCATGCGCGGCGTGGCTAAAAGCTTCGCGAGCAGGCTCGCTCCCACAGGGGTAACGCATTCCAAATGTGGGAGCGAGCTTGCTCGCGAAGGCGTCCTATCAGGCAACACATCTCTAAACCTGCCCCCGCTTCCGGCCACACCCCGCCAAGCCGTATAGTTGCCCCATCCACGCTTTTACGAGATCCCCCATGAGTCAGCAAACGCCGTACATCTTCGACGCCACGACTGCCGATTTCGACCAGTCGGTGATCGAAGCTTCCTTCAACAAACCGGTGCTGGTGGATTTCTGGGCCGAGTGGTGTGCGCCGTGCAAGGCGTTGATGCCGATGCTGCAAGGCATTGCCGAGAGCTATCAGGGCGAACTGCTGCTGGCCAAGGTCAACTGCGACATCGAGCAGGACATCGTGGCCCGCTTCGGTATCCGCAGCCTGCCGACTGTGGTGCTGTTCAAGGACGGTCAGCCAGTCGACGGTTTTGCCGGTGCGCAACCGGAATCCGCCGTACGCGCCTTGCTTGAGCCGCATGTGCAGATGCCGCCGCCGGCCGCCGCCGATCCGTTCGAACAGGCGCAGGCGCTGTTCGACGACGGTCGTTACGCTGACGCGGAAGCGGCGCTGGTGGTGATGCTCACCGAAGACAACAGCAACGCCAAGGCGCTGATCCTCTACGCCCGCTGCCTGACCGAACGCGGCGAACTGGGCGAAGCGCAAACCGTGCTCGACGCGGTCAAGAGCGATGAGCACAAGGCTGCACTGGCCGGGGCCAAGGCGCAGATCAAATTCCTGGGACTTGCCCGTGATCTGCCGGATGCTGCCGACCTCAAGGCGCGCCTGGCCAAAGATCCGCAGGACGACGAAGCGGTGTATCAACTGGCGATCCAGCAACTGGCGCGTCAGCAATACGAAGCGGCGCTGGAAGCCTTGCTCAAGCTGTTCATCCGTAACCGCAGCTATGGCGAGGGTCTGCCGCACAAGACGTTGCTGCAGGTGTTCGAACTGCTGGGCAACGATCACCCGCTGGTGACCGCTTACCGCCGTAAAGTATTCGCTGCGCTTTATTAAGATCAAAAGATCGCAGCCTTCGGCAGCTCCTACATTCGATCGTGTTCACCCGTATTTGCGGATGAACGCTGAACCTGTAGGAGCTGCCGCAGGCTGCGATCCTTTGCGGCTCACTCGACCCAGCTGTAGAGCGGCGTATCGCCGCCGCTCGCCACTTTCACCTTTGAACTGTGGCGCAAGCGCACCAGCAGGCGTTTGCCTGCGGCCGCGCTGCCGGTCAGGCCCTCAAGCTGCTCCAGAAGATCCGGCCCGCTGAGTTGCCTGGCCTGGCGCAACAGATCCTGCGCGACCTGCCACAACGCATCGTCCTGGTTCAGCGGTTTCGCTGCCGGCGCGCTCAATGCCGCTTCAGGCTGATCGCCCTGCGACTGCGCGCCAAGGGCTGCGCCAAGCTTTGCCCAATCGCTGTCATCCAGCTCCACCGTCAAATCCACCGGCATCGCGCCGACGGTTCCGCGTATCCGCAACATCTGCTTCGCTCCTGCACATTTCTGACCTGCATGCTCCCACGGGACTTGTGCAACGCCAAGCGCACGGGCAAACTCTGCGGACTTTCGTTATAAGATTACATAACAAACTCTTCACTTTACTTTCCGGAGACCGCCATGCGTCGTCTGCTGCTCGCTTTGCCGTTTGCCCTGTTGCCGCTGGCCATCGCCCATGCCGCCGATGAGCACGATCATGACCATGAGCACGGCAGCCTCGGCGCCCACGAACATGGCGTCGGCCGACTGAACGCCGCACTCGACGGCCAGACCCTGGAACTGGAACTGGAAAGCCCGGCGATGAACCTGGTGGGCTTCGAACACGCCGCCACCAGCGACGCCGACAAGGCCAAAGTCGCCGCCGCCCGCGCCCAACTGGAAAACCCGCTGGCGCTGTTCAGCCTGCCGGCCGCCGCTGGTTGCAAAGTCGCCAGCCAGGAGCTGGAAAGCCCGCTGTTCGGCGACAAACCGGATGCCGACGACCATGACGATGATGATCACGATGCCAAGGGCGGTGAAGCGCATCACCATGAACACAGCGAAATCCACGCGCACTATCAATTCAGTTGCGCTGCACCGGGGGCCTTGAAGACTCTGGATCTGGCGAACCTCTTCAATACCTTCCCGGCCACCCAGAAAATTCAGGTACAACTGATCGGCCCGAACGGCCAGCAAGGTACGGAAGTGACGGCCAAGGCTGCTGCCCTGAAATTCTGAATCCAACGCGGCCCTGTGTAGGAGCTGCCGAAGGCTGCGATCTTTTGATCCTGATCTTTTTAGAAGCAAGATCAAAAGATCGCAGCCTTCGGCAGCTCCTACAGGGGTTCTGTGTTCAACTCTTGAAATTGGTGCCATGACCCAAGCACTCATCGAACTGTCCGACCTGGGCTTCAACTGGCCCGGTCACCCGCCGCTGCTGGACATCCCGGCGTTTCGCCTGGAGCCGGGCGAAACCCTGTTCCTCAAAGGCCCCAGCGGCAGTGGCAAGACCACCCTGCTCGGCCTGCTCGGTGGCGTGCAGAAACCCGGGCGCGGCAGCATTCGCCTGCTCGGCCAGGAACTGACCGAACTCGGTGCTGGCGCCCGCGACCGCTTTCGCGTCGATCACACCGGCTACATCTTCCAGCAGTTCAACCTGCTGCCGTTTCTTTCGGTACGCGAGAACGTCGAGTTGCCCTGCCACTTCTCCAGATTGCGTGCCGAGCGGGCGAAACAGCGTCACGGCAGCGTCGATCAGGCCGCCGCCACCCTGCTCGCCCACTTGGGCCTGAAAGATGAAAGCATCCTCGGTCGTCGCGCCGATTCGCTGTCGATCGGTCAGCAGCAACGGGTCGCCGCCGCTCGTGCCTTGATCGGCCAACCGGAACTGGTGATCGCCGACGAACCGACCTCGGCGCTGGATTACGACGCTCGGGAAAACTTCATTCGTCTGCTGTTCGCCGAATGCCGCGAAGCCGGGTCGAGCTTGCTGTTCGTCAGCCACGACCAAAGCCTTGCGCCGCTGTTCGACCGTCACCTGTCCCTGGCCGAGCTCAATCGCGCCGCCACGTCTGCCGAGGTCTGAGATGTATCTGTTTCGTCTGGCCATGGCCAGCCTGGCCAACCGCCGCTTTACCGCTTTGCTCACCGCGTTCGCGATTGCCCTGTCGGTCTGCCTGTTGCTCGCCGTCGAGCGCGTGCGCACCGAGGCCAAGGCCAGTTTCGCCAGCACCATCAGCGGCACCGACCTGATCGTCGGCGCCCGCTCCGGCTCGGTGAACCTGCTGCTGTACTCGGTGTTCCGCATCGGCAACGCGACCAACAACATCCGTTGGGACAGCTTCGAACATTTCGCCAGCAACCCGAAAGTGAAGTGGGCGATCCCGATGTCCCTCGGCGACTCGCATCGCGGCTACCGCGTGATGGGCACCACCGGAGCCTATTTCGAGCATTACCAGTACGGTCGCCAGCAGCACCTGGAACTGGCCGATGGTCGCGCCTTCGCCACCGATCCGTTCGAAGTGGTGCTCGGCGCCGAAGTGGCCGAAGCGCTGCATTACAAGCTCGGCGACCAACTGGTGCTGGCCCACGGCGTGGCGGCGATCAGTCTGGTCAAGCATGACGACAAGCCGTTCACCGTGGTCGGCATTCTCAAGCGCACGGGCACCCCGGTGGATCGCACGTTGCACATCAGCCTCGGCGGCATGGAGGCGATTCACATCGACTGGCACAACGGCGTGCCGGCGCGCGGCAACGGCCGGATCACGGCGGATCAGGCACGCAACATGGACCTGACGCCACAGGCGATCACCGCGTTCATGCTCGGCCTCAACAGCAAGATTTCCACCTTCGCCCTGCAACGCGAGATCAACGAATACCGTGGCGAGCCGATGCTGGCGATCCTGCCGGGCGTGGCCTTGCAGGAGTTGTGGAGCCTGATGAGTACTGCGGAAAAAGCCTTGTTCGTGGTCTCGCTGTTCGTGGTGCTGACCGGGTTGATCGGCATGCTCACGGCGATTCTCACCAGCCTCAACGAGCGTCGCCGCGAGATGGCGATTCTGCGTTCGGTCGGTGCGCGGCCTTGGCACATCGCAAGCCTGCTGGTGCTGGAAGCCTTTGCCCTGGCGCTGACCGGCGTAATCGCCGGGCTGGCATTGCTGTACATCGGCATCGCCGCCGCGCAGGGTTATGTGCAGGCCAATTACGGTTTGTATCTGCCACTGGCGTGGCCGAGCGAGTATGAATGGACGCTGCTCGGTGGCATTCTGGCAGCCGCGCTGCTGATGGGCAGCGTGCCGGCCTGGCGCGCGTATCGCCAATCCCTGGCCGATGGCCTGTCGATCCGTTTATGAGGATGTTCACCATGCCCCGCGCCGTGCTTGCGCTGCTGTTGCTGGTTGCCCTGCCCGTGTGGGCAGCGGCGCCGAAAGACCTGACCTGGTCGGAGATGATCCCGCCGGACGCCGCGCCGGAAGTGCCGAACATGACGCCTCTGCACGACATGTCGAAGATGAGTGATGCGCTGTCCGCCGAGTCGGCGCCGGCGGCGAAACAGGACATGCCCAACGCGCCGGTGGTGCAGAGTCTCGACGGGCAGAACATCCGCCTGCCGGGTTACATCGTGCCGCTGGAAGTCAACGAAGAGGGCCGCACCACCGACTTCCTGCTGGTGCCGTACTTCGGCGCCTGCATCCATGTACCGCCACCGCCGTCGAACCAGATCGTGCATGTGAAAAGCGAGTTGGGCGTGAAGCTCGACGAGCTGTATCAGCCGTACTGGGTCGAAGGACCGTTGCAGGTCAAGGCGTCCACCAGCGAACTGGCCGATGCCGGGTATCAGATGGCGGCGGACAAGATTTATGTGTATGAGCTGCCGGAGTAATTCCGGTAATTCTGCACTGTTCGGCCCATTGTCTTCGCGAGCAGGCTCGCTCCCACAGTTGACTGAGCTCTAATGTGGGAGCGAGCTTGCTCGCGAAGGGGTCGGCCAAGGTTCCACAAATAAACCCGCCATCACTGTTTCATTGAGCTGAGTCAAAAGACCGTATCAGTTGGCTTCATACCATAGGACATCAGACATTTTTAACGTCCTTTTGGAGCTCCCATGAACAAGTCCTTGCTCAGCGCCGCGCTGTTTGCAGTCGCGCTCGCAGCCCCTCTCGCCCACGCCCACGAAGCCGGCGATATCATCGTTCGCGCCGGTGCGATCACCGTCAACCCGAAAGCCGACAGCTCCAGCGTCAAGGTCGATCAGGGTCCGTTGAGCGGCACCAACCTGGGCGGCAAGGCGACCATGAGCAGCGACACCCAACTGGGTCTGAACTTCGCCTACATGCTGACCAACAACATCGGTATCGAGTTGCTGGCCGCCTCGCCGTTCGAGCATGACGTGAAAATCAAAGGCACCGCGCTGCCAGCCGCCAACGGCAAACTCGGTACGCTGAAACACCTGCCGCCGACCCTCAGCGTCGTGTACTACCCGCTGGATTCCAAGTCGCCGTTCCAGCCTTACATCGGCGGCGGCATCAACTACACCTGGATCTATGACGAGCACGTCGGCAGCGAAGCCCAGTCCAACGGCTTCAGCAACTTCAAGGCGAAAAACTCCTGGGGCCTGGCCTGGCAGGTCGGCGCCGACTACATGCTGACCGACAACATCATGCTCAACGCCCAGGTGCGTTACATGGACATCGACACCCGTGCGACTGTCGAGAACAACGCCGTGGCGCCGGGCACCCGTGCCAAGGTGAATGTGGATGTCGATCCGTTTGTGTACATGGTGGGTCTGGGCTACAAGTTCTAAGCAACAGTCGAACATTCGCGTGGTGGTGAATGAGGCTTTGGGTGAGCAGGCTTAGAACTGACGACGATCACTTCGTGATCGATCGGGGATAAATCCCCTCGCCACAGGATTAGCGACAAATTCCGGCCGTGAAAAAGGCGCCTGTAAAAAGGCGCCTTTTTCATGTCTGCGATAAACCTACTTGCCGAGCAACCGCGCCAGTCCCACACGCATCGGCGTCGGCTCTGGCAGCTGGAAGCGTTGCAGCAAACGCGCGTTGTTCGCCCGCGAATGGCGGATGTCGCCGGAGCGCGCCGGGCCGTAGCTGACCGGGGGCAACTCGCCGACCACTTCCTGCAGCGCTTGCAGCATCTGCTTGAGGTTCATTGCCTGATTCCAGCCGACGTTCATCGCGCCCACTTCCACTTCAGGCTTGTCGATCGCTTGCACCAGCACGTCGACCAGATCCTCGACATAGAGGAAATCACGGGTCTGCTCGCCATCGCCGAACACCGTGATCGGCAGGCCTTTCTGTGCCCGCTCGCTGAAGATGCTGATGACCCCGGAGTACGGCGAGGACGGATCCTGGCGCGGGCCGAAGATGTTGAAGAAGCGGAAGATCACCGGCTCCAGGCCATGCTGGCGACGATAAAAATCGAAGTAGTGCTCGCCGGCCAGTTTGTCCGAGGCATACGGCGTCAGCGGGGCTTTTGGCGTGTCTTCGTCAATCGACTCGCCTTCACCGTTGTTACCGTACACCGCTGCGCTGGACGCGTAGAGCACACGCTTCACTCCGGCCTGGCGCATGGCTTCGCAGACATTCAGGGTGCCAATGAAATTGCTCTGGTGGGTCTTCACCGGATCGTCCACCGAAGCCTGCACCGAGGCCACCGCCGCCAGGTGCGCGACGGCGCTGCAGCCTTGCATGGCCTGCGCAACCAGCGCGGCGTCGGCAACGTCACCGACGATCAGTTCGACCTGCGGATTGTCCAGCGGCAGGTTGGCGCGTTTGCCGGTCGACAGATCATCGAGAATCCGCACCGAATGGCCGGTGGCGAGCAATGCATCCGTCAGGTGCGAGCCGATGAAACCGGCGCCGCCGGTGATTAAAACAGGGCCTTCAGCCATGACGATAAAACCTATCCAGTAAAGCCGGGAGCCCGGCGCGCCAGGCGCGGGGCTTGATCCCGAAAGTGTGCAGAATTTTCTTGCAGGCGAGTACCGCGTGTTGCGGTTCCTCGGCAGCGTCCGGCCGCGCGGCATGGGCCTGCGCGGTCGGCGCTTCGATCGCCAGCGGATGCAGGTTGCGCGCTTCGCTCAGAATCGCCTGACCCAGCGCCAGCGGCGTGGTCGCCTCGTGGCCGGCGTAATGGTAAGTACCCCACAGCGGCGCGGCGCAATCGAGTTGCTTGAGCACCGAAATGATCACCCGTGCCGCGTCATCGACCGGTGTCGGATTGCCCCGGCGGTCATCGGCCATGAGCAATTCGTCCGGTTGTTCGGCGCGGGCGAGGAAGCGTCCGAGGGTGCCTTCAGGACTGTCATCGAGCAGCCAGCCGAAGCGCAGCAGCACGTGTTGCGGGCAAGTGGCGCGAACACTTTGCTCGATGCGCCACAGCGCCTGACCGCGCAGGCCCAGCGGCACCGGCTCGTCTTTCTCGCTGTAGGCGGTCGCCCGTGAACCGTCGAACACCCGATAGCTGGAAGGCTGCACGAGGATGATGTTGTGGTGCTGGCACAGTTCGGCCAGCCGCTCGATGGCGCGTTCCTGCCCGGCCAGACGGCTTTCGCTGACGGTCTCGGCCTGGAACCAGTCGAAATAATAGGCGAGGTTAATCAACGCATCCGGACGGGTATCGTCGAGCAGTTGCGTCAGGCTCGCGGCATCCCAGCCGTCTTCTGGCGGGCGGGGGGCGAGGAAACCGATGTCTTCCTCCGCACCGAGGCGAATCAGCGCCTGCCCAAGGGCATTTCCGCCGCCCAGTAACATAAGGCGCATTCGCATAGAGTCAGCAGGCCCAGTCTGATTGGAACGATGGCTTTAGCGACGGTGCTGGTGACACCGTCATCGATAATTGCCGGAATCGTTGCATTTTGCGGGTTTAGTGCGCAACCGTCACCCGTAAAGTGTAGATCGCCGGGAATTGTGCTGAATCAACTGGCCCCATCGCGAGCAGGCTCACTCCTACAGTTGATCGCGTTCCCCTGTGGGAGCGGGCTTGCTCGCGAAGAGGCCCGGCCAAACGCTGAAGATCCCAGCGGTACTTGCATCTTGCCGCCCCCACCCGCATAACTTGAGCCATGAATCTGCCCATTCCCAAGGACGCGGCCCTGGCAGGCTTCCACCCCGCCGTCAGCGCCTGGTTCAGCAGCACCTTCCCGACGGTCACCGCCGCCCAGGCCCGCGCATGGCCGTTGATCCGCCAGCGCCACTCGACGCTGATCGCCGCGCCCACCGGCTCCGGTAAAACCCTCACCGCGTTTCTCGCGGTACTCGACGACCTCGTCCACCGTGGCCTGGAAAACCCCGAAGGCCTGCCCGATGCAACCCTCGTCGTCTACGTTTCGCCGCTCAAGGCATTGTCCAACGACATCCGCATCAACCTGCAGAACCCGCTGGCGGGAATCACCGAACAATTACGCCAGATGGGCCTGCCCGAACTGCAAATCACCACCGCCGTGCGCACCGGCGATACCCCGCAAAAAGACCGCGCCGCCATGCGCAAGCGCGCGCCGCACATTCTGGTGACCACCCCGGAATCGCTGTACGTGCTGCTCGGCTCCGAGTCCGGACGCAAAATGCTCGGCAGCACACGCACGGTGATCATCGACGAGATTCACGCCATCGCTGCCGGCAAACGCGGCAGTCATCTGGCGCTGAGCCTCGAACGCCTGCAGGCGCTGTGCGCAGAACCACTGACTCGCATCGGCTTGTCCGCCACGCAAAAACCCATCGATGCCGTGGCGCGTTTTCTGGTCGGCACCGATCGCCCCTGCGAGATCATCGACATCGGCCACGCCCGGCCACGGGATCTGGGCATCGAAGTGCCGCCGGTGCCGTTAACGGCAGTGATGGCCAACGATGTCTGGGAATTGGTCTACGATCGCCTCGCCGAGTTGGCCCGCGAACACCGCACCACACTGATTTTCGTCAACACCCGGCGTCTGGCCGAACGCCTGAGCCGACACCTCAGTGAACGGCTGGGCAAACACGCGGTGGCCGCGCACCACGGCAGCCTGGCCAAGGAGTTCCGTCTCGACGCCGAACAGCGGCTCAAGCGCGGTGAGCTGCAAGTGCTGATCGCCACTGCGTCGCTGGAGTTGGGCATTGATATCGGCGAAGTCGATCTGGTCTGCCAGATCGCCTCGCCGCGTTCGATTGCCGGGTTCCTGCAAAGAGTCGGTCGCTCCGGGCACCAGGTCGGCGGCACACCCAAGGGCCGCTTGTTCGCCACCACCCGCGACGACCTGATCGAATGCACCGCCCTGCTCGACTGCGTGCGCCGTGGCGAACTCGACACCCTGCACATCCCCGAAGCGCCGCTGGATGTGCTGGCGCAGCAGATCATCGCCGAAGTCAGTTGCCGGGAATGGGCGGAAGAAGCGCTGCTGGCGCTGTTCCGCAAAGCCTCGCCGTACCGCGATCTCGACGAAAAACACTATCAGGCGCTGCTGACGATGCTCGCCGAAGGCTACAACGGTCGTCAGGGCATTCGCAGCGCCTATCTGCATCGCGACGCCGTCAGCCGCACTCTGCGTGGCCGCCGTGGCGCGCAACTGACCGCCGTGACCAGCGGCGGCACCATCCCCGACAACGCCGACTACAGCGTGCTGCTGGAACCGCAGGGTCTGAACATCGGCAGCGTCAACGAAGACTTTGCCGTGGAAAGCATCGCGGGTGACGTGTTCCAGCTCGGCAATACCTCCTACCGAATCCTGCGGGTGGAAACCGGCAAGGTGCGGGTCGAGGATGCCCAAGGCCAGCCGCCGACCATTCCGTTCTGGCTCGGCGAAGCACCGGGGCGCAGTGATGAATTGTCTGCGGCAGTGGCGCGCCTGCAAGCGATCCTCGACGAGCTGCTTGGCGTCCGCCCCGGCGATCTGCAACCGGCGCTCGACTGGCTGACCGCAACCCTCGGCCTGAACCTCGCCAGCGCCGAACAACTGGTGGACTATCTCGCCCGCGCTCGCTTGACCCTCGGCGCCCTGCCCTCGCAGGACACGCTGCTGATGGAGCGATTTTTCGATGAATCCGGTGGCACCCAACTGATCATCCATTCACCGTTCGGCAGCCGCATCAACCGCGCCTGGGGCCTGGCCCTGCGCAAGCGTTTCTGCCGCACCTTCAACTTTGAGTTGCAGGCCGCCGCCAGCGAAGACGCGATTGTCCTGTCGCTGTCCACCAGCCACAGTTTCGAGCTGGATGACGTCTGGCGTTACCTGCACAGCAACAGCGCCGAGCACATCCTGATTCAGGCAATTCTCGACGCGCCGTTGTTCGGTGTGCGCTGGCGCTGGAATGCCGGGGTGGCGCTGGCGTTGCCGCGTTTCACCGGCGGGCGCAAAGTCGCGCCGCAATTGCAGCGGATGAAAAGCGAAGACCTGATCGCCAGCGTATTTCCCGAGCAGATCGCCTGCCTGGAAAACCTCGCCGGCGAACGGGAAATTCCCGAACATCCGCTGGTGGAACAAACCCTCGACGACTGCCTGCACGAGGCGATGGACAGCGAAGGCTGGCTCAATCTGCTGCGGCGCATGGAGCGCGGCGAGGTGCGGTTGATCAGCCGCGATCTGCCGGCGCCGTCACCACTGGCGGCAGAAATTCTCAGCGCGCGGCCGTACAGCTTTCTCGACGATGCGCCGCTGGAAGAACGCCGCACCCAAGCGGTGCTCAACCGGCGCTGGAGCGACCCGCAATCCACCGATGATCTCGGTGCGCTGGACGCAGACGCCATTAACGCGGTGCGTGAAGAAGCGTGGCCGACGCCGGCCAACGTCGATGAAATGCATGAGGCGTTGATGAGCCTTGCCTGCATCAGCGACCTTGAAGTTCAGGCTGGCGAACACTGGCGCGAATGGCTTGACGCGCTGAATGCGAGCGGTCGCGCCTGCCGCTTGGCCGCTGCGCCAGTAACGGCAAAAGAAAAGCTTCGCGAGCAGGCTCGCTCCCACATTCAACAGGGTTCCGCCAGTTGGAACACAGTCAACTGTGGGAGCGAGCCTGCTCGCGAAGACGGCCTCACCGTCACTACACATCCACAGCCTGGCTCGCTGTGGCTGGCGCGAGAACGCCTGACCTGCCTGTTGGCGCTTTATCCACAGGCCACGCTGCAACCGCAGCAAGAGGCCTTGCCCGGTTTCAACGACCCGTGGACGTTAGAGGAAGCGCTGGTCGAAGTGCTCCGCGCGCGCCTGGGCGCATTTGGCCCGCTGCCGTTAGCCGCCATTGCCGAACCGCTGGCGCTGCCCGCCACACAAGTCGCGCAGGCGCTCGCGCAACTGGAGCGCGAAGGCTATGTGCTGCGCGGTCATTTCACTCCGAATGTGGCCGTTGAAGAATGGTGCGAGCGGCATCTGCTGGCGCGCATTCATCGCTATACGGTCAAGCGTCTGCGCCGTGAAATCGAGCCGGTAGCACTGCAGGATTTCATGCGTTTTCTGTTCGACTGGCAGCATCTGTCCCCCGCTACGCGCGCTCAGGGCAGCGTGGTGTTGCCGGCGATTGTCGGTCAGTTCGAAGGTTACCCGGCAGCGGCTTCGGCGTGGGACAGCGACCTTCTCCCGGCGCGCCTGAAAGACTACTCGCCGAGCTGGCTGGATGAGCTGTGCCGCAACGGCAAACTGGTGTGGACGCGCCTCAGTGCCCGACAGAAAGTCAGCGGCACGGCGTTGCGCAGTACGCCGATTGTGCTGCTGCCGCGCAGTCAGGTCGGGTTGTGGAGTGGACTGGCCGAGCAAACGCCGGTCGGCGAACTGTCAGCAAAAACGCAAAAGGTTTATGAGGCGCTGAATCAGCACGGCGCGCTGTTTTTCGATGAGCTGATCCATGAAGCGCACCTATTGCGCACCGAACTGGAAATCGCCTTGCAGGAACTGGTCGGTGCCGGCCTGGTGAACGCCGACAGCTTCGCCGGTCTGCGCGCCCTGATCACCCCGGCGAGCAAGCGCCAGCAACGCAGCAGTCGACGCGGGCGCGGGGCGTTTGTCGGTGGCATGGACGATGCCGGACGCTGGGCGTTGTTGCGCCGCGGGCCGCTCGTGGAGAACAGCCAGAGCGCTTCGCCGGAAACCCTCGAACATGTCGCCATGACCTTGCTGCGCCGCTACGGCGTGGTGTTCTGGCGTCTGCTGGAGCGGGAGGCGGATTGGCTGCCGAGCTGGCGCGAATTGCTGCGCACGTTTCATCGGCTGGAGGCCCGTGGCGAGATTCGCGGCGGGCGCTTTGTCAGTGGTCTGGCGGGGGAACAGTTTGCCTTGCCGGAGGCGATTCCGTTGCTGCGCGAAGTTCGGCGGCGGGCGCATGACGGCAGCTTGATCGCGGTGTGCGGGGTGGATCCGTTGAACCTGGCCGGGACGCTGTTGCCGGGGGCGAAAGTGCCGGCGCTGGCGAGCAATCGATTGGTGTATCGCGATGGGGTGCCGGTTGCTGCCGAAATTGCCGGCAAGCAGGTTTTCTGGACAGAGCTGGATCAGGTGGCCATGGAACAGGTGCGGAGCAAGCTGATCCGGCATTGATGTCGACAGTTCCGGCCCTTTCGCGAGCAAGCCTGCTCCCACAGGGGATCGGCGGCGTTCACCAATCCAATGTGGGAGCGGGCTTGCTCGCGAAAGGGCCGGCAATCCCACCCCAAAATCCGGCGGTCAGGTACTCGACCGTTGTGGCGCCTCGCTCGCCAACAGCTCCTTCTCACCCTGCCGCTTGGGCAACAAAACCTGCTGTGGATAAGTCTGCGCGAAATGCACGTCGGGACTGTTATCCACAAGCTTTTTCAAACGCTGGTTGAACGCCCGGCTCACCGCATACTGCCCGCCCGACACGGTGCGGAACTGCGCCGTCAGCACCACGCCGTTCAGGTCCATCCGGTCCACCCCGAACACATCCAGCGGCCCTTGCAGGTTGTACTTGAGGAACGGGTCTTCGCGGATCGAGTCGCCGGTCTCGCGGATCAGTTCGATGGCCTTGTCGACATCGGTGTCGTAGGTGAACTGCACCGAGAAAAACGCGTAGGCAAACTGCCGTGATTGGTTGGTCACTGCCTTGATCTGGCCGAACGGCACCGAGTGCACAAAACCCTTGCCGTCACGCAGGCGCAGGGTGCGGATGGTCAGGCCTTCGACGGTGCCGGCGTGACCGGAGTCGAGCACCACCCAGTCACCGATCGACAGCGTGTCTTCAATGATGATGAACAGCCCGGTGATCACGTCCTGCACCAGTTGCTGCGAACCGAAACCGATGGCCAGGCCGACCACCCCGGCACCGGCCAACAGTGGCGCAACGTTGATCCCGAGGTTGGCCATGGTGGTGATCGCGCAGATCACCACCAGGATGATTTTGATCGCGTTACGCAGCAGCGGCAGGATGGTTTTCACCCGAGTGCTGGGCTGGCGCGAAGAGCGTTTGCTGACCGGTGGTTTCAGCGCTTCCTGAATCGCCGTGTCGAGCACCACCCACAACAGCCATGTGACGAGGAAGATCAGGCCGATGCTGCTCAACGCGTTGCTGATCGCCCGTCCGACCGTGCTGCTCTGGGCGAAATCGAGCAGTGAGACGCCCCAGATCCGCCCGAGAATATCGATGAAGGCAATCGCAATGACAATCCGCAGCAACGCATGCAACAGGCTGAGAAAGCGTTCCTTGTAGGCACTGCTGCGCTGGATCGCTTCGGCTTTTCGTGACTTGAACAAATGCTGGAGGATGGTGCTGAGAAACACCGTGCCGATCAGCAGCACCGTGGTGAACAACGCGCAGCGCAGGGCCTTTTGATTGTCCTCGCCGATGCCGATCAGATTGACCGCCGAGACCAGCACCATCAACACGATCGGCCAGTACCAGAGCCCGGAAAAAATCCGCAGCGACTCCTGCAACGACGGCTGTTTCAGACGCTGCGCCAGCGGTCGGTTGCGGATCAGGTGCGCCACCGGCCGGCGCAGGCGAATCACCAGCAGACCGAAGATGATCGAGGCGATCAACCCGGTGAACACCGCGACGCTGCTGGTGATGTTGCCGCCTAACTGACGGGCGATCTGTGGGCTGGTCAACGCGTCACTGAGGGCGGCGAGGAAGCCGATCAGGAACAAAGGTTTCGGACAGTAGTCGCGGATGATCCGCGCGGCGGGCCGTTTGTGGCCGACGTTGAACATCACCACCACGCACAACAGCATCGAGGTGGAGAAAATCCCGCTGCTGGTGGCGTAGGCAAAACACAGCGCCAGCGCCCGGCCGATCGAGGCTTGCAGAAAGTGGCTGACGTACAGCGTCAGCGGCAGGCAGATCAGCGCCGGCAGCGTGTACGGCAGCAGGTAGCCAAGCAGATCCTGACTGCGCTGGCGGGTGCGCAGCCAACGACCCTGACTCAGCCGCTTGGCCAACAGGCTGCCGAGCACCGTGAGCAGCGCAAAAGTGCCAAGCCAGACGCCAGACAACATCAGGAAATCCCCGGCGACGCTCCAGCCCGAACGATCCGACGGCTGGTTGACCAGTTTGTCGACCTCATCCGCCGCGCGATCAGCGCGCAGGCGCCAGGCGTCGACCAGATGCTCGTTGAGATCGAGTTTGTCCTGCACGTCGTCGATGCTCGTACTGATCGCGCCGAGCAGACCACCCTGCACGATCGGCTCGGGTTTGGCCGGTTCTTCAGCGGTGGCCGGAACGCCCGGCAACGCGGCGGCTTGCACCATCTGGCCAGCGCCCAACAGCAGCGCCCCCAGCAAAAAAGCGACCCTGAACTTGATCAAAACTCCGATCCCCCTTGGCTGAACCTGTAAGGAACTGATCGGTAATTGTCTGGCAAGTTCAAGAGCACCCTCACCCCAGCCCTCTTCCCGAGGGAGAGGGAGCCGACCGAGTTGTGCTCTCGAGCTACATCGACCTGAAATATCCAGCCGAACTCAATATTGAGTGCAACCGAGATCAGCTCCCTTCCCCCTCGCCCCTTTGGGGGAGAGGGTTGGGGTGAGGGGGAGCGCTTTTGACCTTTGCGTCCAAGGCAAATATCAAATGCCCAACCCCGTATTTTTCCGCACAACCCAAACCCCGACACTGCGCTCCATTCAAACCTCTACCGGAGTGCTGTCATGCCCATTGCCTTGCTCGCGCTGACCCTCAGCGCATTCGCCATCGGGACGACCGAGTTCGTCATCGTTGGTCTGCTACCCACCATTGGCGCCGATCTCGGCGTCAGCCTGCCGTCCGCCGGGCTGCTGGTCAGCCTCTATGCGTTGGGCGTTGCCATTGGCGCGCCGGTGCTGACCGCCCTCACCGGCAAAGTCCCGCGCAAACTGTTGCTGCTGTCGCTGATGGTGCTATTCACCCTCGGCAACCTGCTGGCGTGGATGGCGCCGAGTTACGAATCGCTGGTGCTGGCGCGGATCGTTACCGGCCTGGCGCATGGGGTGTTCTTCTCCATCGGCTCGACCATTGCCACCAGTCTGGTGCCCAAGGAAAAGGCTGCCAGCGCGATTGCGATCATGTTCACCGGCCTCACCGTGGCTTTGGTCACCGGCGTACCACTGGGCACTTTCATTGGTCAGCATTTCGGCTGGCGCGAAACCTTCCTCGCCGTCTCGGCGCTGGGTGTGATCGCCTTCATCGGCAGCCTGCTGTATGTGCCGAACAACATCGCCCACAGCAAACCGGCGTCCCTGTTGCAACAACTGCAAGTGCTGAAGCAACCGCGTCTGTTGCTGGTGTACGCCATGACTGCGATCGGTTACGGCGGCTCGTTCATCGCTTTCACTTTCCTCGCGCCGATCCTTCAGGACATCTCCGGCTTCAGCGCCGGCACCGTCAGTCTGGTATTGCTGGTGTACGGCGTGTCGGTGGCGGTCGGCAACATCTGGGGCGGTAAACTGGCGGACAAACGCGGGCCGATCAGCGCCCTGAAAATCATCTTCGCCCTGCTCGCCGCCGTGCTGTTCGTACTGACCTTCACCGCTGGCAATCCATGGCTGGCGCTGGCCACGGTGCTGGTGTGGGGCGCGGTGGCGTTCGGCAACGTGCCGGGTCTGCAGGTGTATGTGGTGCGTCAGGCTGAACATCACACACCGCAGGCAGTGGACGTGGCATCGGGGCTGAACATTGCCGCGTTCAACCTCGGGATTGCCGGCGGGGCGTGGGGCGGCGGCCTGATCGTCGAGCATCTGGGCCTGATTCATACGGCGTGGATCGGTGGTCTGGTGGTGCTGGTGGCGCTGGCACTCACCGCGTGGAGCGGTCGACTGGACCGGCTCGGCCCGGTCTATGCCGAACCGGCTCAAGGCCGAGTATTCACGGGTCACTGAGTAACCCTGTGGGAGGGGGCTTGCTCCCGAAGACGGTGTATCAGTCGCCATTGTTGTTGACTGACCCACCGCCTTCGGGAGCAAGCCCCCTCCCACATTGAGATGTGTGGTTTCTGCAGAGAATGTACCGTCCGTAACGCCACCGAAACTTTCCCGAACCGCCCACAGTCATCAACAGACACAGGCTGTACGAGGACTGACAACGGGAGGGCGACATGGCAACGATTCACATCGGTATTTCCGGCTGGCGCTACGCCCCGTGGCGCGGGGATTTCTACCCGAAAGGACTGGCGCAGAAACGCGAATTGCAATTCGCTTCGCGGGCGGTCAACAGCATCGAAATCAATGGATCGTTCTACGCCCTGCAACGGCCCGAACGTTATGCCCAGTGGTACGCCGAAACGCCCGACGACTTCGTGTTCAGCGTCAAGGCGCCGCGCTTCATCACCCACATTCGCCGTTTGCGCGAGATCGAAAAACCGTTGGCGAATTTCTTCGCCTCCGGCGTGCTGGAACTCAAGGAAAAACTCGGGCCGATCCTCTGGCAGTTCCCGCCGAACTTCAAATTCGATCCCGAGCGCTTCGAACACTTCCTCGCCCTGCTCCCTCACGACACTGAAGCGGCCGCCGCCCTCGCCCGCCAGCATGACTCGCACCTGCACGGCCACGCCAGCCTGAAGGCCTGGCGCAAAAAACCGCTGCGCCATGCCGTGGAAATTCGCAACGACAGCTTCATCGACCCCGACTTCGTGCGCTTGTTGAAACGCTACAACACCGCCCTGGTGATCGCTGACACCGCCGGCAAATGGCCGTACCGCGAAGACCTCACCAGCGATTTCGTCTACCTGCGTCTGCACGGTGCCGAGGCACTTTACGCCAGCGGCTACAGCGAACCGGCGCTGCAGAGTTGGGCCGAACGCATCGACGCCTGGCACCACGGTCAGCAACCGGACGATGCGCATCTGATCGCGCCGCGCCTCAAGCCTCGGGCACGTAAATCCCGTGAAGTGTTCTGCTATTTCGACAACGACGTCAAAGTCCGCGCGCCCTACGACGCCCGCAGTTTGCTGCACCGTTTTGAGCTGGATAAAACGCTCGCCACCACCCCCGGCGAACCGGCAGCCGAAGGGGTGTTGGCATGAGTATTCCAGAGCCGGTCGGGTTCACCGACGAGCAGACCAGCGTTGAAGTGTCGGTGCGCCGTTTCACCGTGCTGACGGTCAACACCCACAAGGGCTTCACCGCCCTCAATCGACGCTTCATCCTCCCGGAGTTGCGCGAAGCGGTGCGTAGCGTGGCGGCCGACGTGGTGTTTTTGCAGGAGGTCCACGGCACCCACGAACACCATCCAAAACGCTACAGCAACTGGCCGACGATGCCGCAATACGAGTTCCTCGCGGACAGTCTGTGGCCGCAATTCGCCTATGGACGCAACGCGGTGTACCCGGAGGGCGATCACGGCAATGCGTTGCTGTCGAAATTCCAGATCATTCGCCACGACAACCTCGACGTTTCGATCAGCGGCCACGAAAACCGTGGCCTGCTGCATTGCGTGCTGCGCCTGCCCGGCGATGGCGTCGAGGTGCATGCGATCTGCGTGCATCTGGGCCTGCGCGAAAGCCATCGCAATGCGCAACTGAAGCTGCTCGGCGAGCGTCTGGCGGAGCTGCCGGTTGACGCGCCGGTGATCGTCGCCGGTGACTTCAATGACTGGCGCCAGCGCGCCGATGCGTTGCTCGAACCCTGCGGTCTGCGCGAGGTGTTCGCCGAGCATCACGGCAAACCGGCGCGCAGTTTTCCGGCACGCCTGCCGACGCTGCGGCTCGATCGTATTTACGTGCGTAACCTCAAGGCCAGCCAGCCGACAGTCCTGGCGAATCGGCCCTGGTCACACCTTTCCGACCATGCCCCGTTATCGGTGGAGATCGAATTATGAGCAGCGCACCGCTGGAAAAATCCGCCGTGGCACCGATCAGCATCAACCCGCCGGTGCGCGAGCCCGGGCATGTCGATGTCGAGTACGGCTGGCAGGGCAACAATCGCATCAAGTTGCTGGAAAACGGCGAGGAATATTTCCCCCGGGTGTTCGACGCCATGCGTGCGGCGAAGAGTGAAATCCTGCTGGAGACCTTCATCGTTTTCGAAGACAAGGTCGGTGCAGAGTTGCAGCAGATCCTGATCGACGCCGCACGACGTGGCGTGCGCACCACTGTCAGCCTCGACGGTTTTGGTTGTGGCGAATTGTCCACCGGTTATCTCGCGGCTTTGAGCGATGCTGGCGTGCACCTGCAAATGTTCGATCCGGCGCCCAAACATCTGGGTTTTCGCACCAACTGGTTCCGCCGCCTGCACCGCAAGATTGTGGTGGTCGACGGATTGATTGCGTTCATTGGCGGGATCAACTTTTCCGGCGATCACCTGGCCGATTTCGGCCCCGAGGCGAAACAGGATTACGCGGTGCAGATTCAGGGGCCGGCGGTCGCTGACATTCATCATTTTGCCCTGCTGCAAAGTGGTAGGCCGGGGCGTGCGCGGTTCTGGTGGCAGCGCCGCCGTCAGCGCCGGGCGGACATGGCTTTCAACGATCACGACGGTCAGGTACGGCTGGTGTTTCGCGACAACGATCAGCATCACACCGACATCGAAGACGTGTATTTGCAGGCATTGCGCCGGGCCAAACGTCGGGTGGTGATCGCCAACGCCTACTTCTTCCCCGGCTACCGCCTGCTGCGTGAGATCCGCAATGCGGCGCGCCGTGGCGTCGAGGTGCGGCTGATCCTGCAAGGCCAGCCGGACATGCTGGTGGCGAAACTGGCGGCGCGCATGACCTACGACTACCTGCTCAAGGCCGGCGTGCAGATCCACGAATATTGCCAGCGCCCGCTGCACGGCAAAGTCGCCTTGGTGGATGAGGAATGGAGCACGGTCGGCTCGAGCAATCTCGATCCGCTGAGTCTGTCGTTGAATCTGGAAGCCAACGTGCTGATCCGCGACCGCGCGTTCACTCAGCATTTGTTCCAGCGCCTCGAAGACCTGAGCCAGAACCACTGCAAGGCCATGGACGCCGACATGTCGCCACGCGGGCGGATCTGGCACATGACCGTGGGATTTCTGGTGTTTCACTTCCTGCGGCATTTCCCGTCGATGGCCGGTTGGTTGCCGGCGCACAAACCGCGGCTCAAGCCGTTTCGGGGAGATATCCCATGAGCCATTCCCATGCGCAATCGGCGCCTGCCGTGCATTCTCGCTGGAGTCGCTGGAAACGCCCGCTGACCCTGCTGTTCTTCCTCGTGCTGATCGTGTTGCTGACGATGTTCGCCAGCCGCATCGAATGGGCGGAAGTCCTGCAAACCCTGGCTGAATTCAAGGTCCGCACGCTGATTATCGCCGCCAGCCTGACCCTGCTGAGCTTTCTCACCTACGCCAGTTTCGACCTGATCGGCCGCACCTACATTCGCCAGGACCTGACCTGGAAGCAGATCCTGCCGGTGGGGATCATCAGCTATGCGTTCAACCTCAATCTCAGCGCCTGGGTCGGCGGGATCGCCATGCGCTATCGGCTGTATTCGCGCCTGGGTGTGAGCAAAGGCAACATCGCCAAGATCCTCGGCCTGAGCCTGGCGACCAACTGGTTCGGCTACATGACGATTGCCGGCGCGGTGTTCAGCAGCGGTCTGGTGAGCATGCCGCCGGGCTGGAAAATCAGCAGCGACGCATTGAAGGGCATCGGCGTGCTGTTACTGCTGTTGAGTGCCGGTTACCTCGCCGCGTGCCAGTTCTCGAAGCGCCGCGAGTGGTCGATTCGCGGGGTGGAAATCAACCTGCCGTCACTGCGCATGGCCTTGCTGCAATTGCTGCTCGGCGCATTGAACTGGTCGCTGATGGCGGCGGTGATTTTCACTCTGCTGCCGAGCAAACTGGATTATCCGTTGGTGCTCGGCGTATTGCTGATCAGTGCGATAGCCGGGGTCATCACGCACATTCCGGCGGGACTCGGGGTGCTGGAAGCGGTGTTCGTCGCGCTGCTGCAGCACGAAGCTTCGCGGGGCAGTCTGGTGGCGGGGTTGCTGGCGTATCGGGCGATTTATTTTCTGCTGCCGTTGCTGATTACGGTGGTGATGTATTTGCTGGTGGAGGCCAAGGCAAAGGCGTTGCGGATCGAGAAGAAACCGTCCTGATTTTGTGGCTATGGCTGATGGCCCCTTCGCGAGCAAGCCCGCTCCTACAGGGGGAGCGCATTTCAAATTGTAGGAGTGCGCCTGCTCGCGATGGCATCCGAAAGGGCACCAAAGATCATGTGGACTGGATGATGCTCAACCGCTCACCGACCACCATCTCGGTAATCCAGTCCACCAGAATCGAGGTATAGGCCTGCTGCGAAACCGGCTCGCTCAGGGCATGGTCGGCGCCGTCGATGATCCGGTGCGTCAGCGAATGCGTCTGCTGACAGGCCGCGCGGTAACTCATGATCGTCGCGTGGGGCACGTAATCGTCGGTTTCCGATTCCACCAGCAACACATCCCCGGTGAATTGCGAACAGGCGTGCAGCGCACGATTGCTGTCAGCACGGACCAACGTCGCCCGGTAATCCCGCAGGTCAGCCTTGTCCAGATCACGCTTGGGCGTGTGCCATTGCTCGTCGCGATACAGCGCCGGCACCCGCAACGCCAGCCAGCGCACCGGGCGCAACGAGGTGAGGATCGAAGCGAGGTAACCGCCATAACTGGTGCCGACCACCGCAATCGCCGAGGTGTCGAGCGCCGGGTGCGCGAGCAGGCGATCGTAGGCGGCGAGCAAGTCGCGCAGGTTGTCCTCGCGTGTGACCCGGGTCAACGGAATGCCGGTACCACCGGTGTGCCCGCGAAGGTCGAAGGTCAGGCAGACACAGCCAAGCCCGGCGATGCCCTTGGCGCGCTCCAGATCGCGCTCCTGGCTACCGCCCCAGCCGTGCACAAACAACACGCCGGGGACTTTCGATTTGGGGCTGAGAAACGTCCCGCTCATCTGCTCGTCATCAATGTCGATCTGAATGCTTTCGCTTCTAGCCGTCATAGGATTTGACCGTTACGTATTTGAGAAGGAAGTCGCTGTTCTCCGCCGGCCCGCGATAGATTTCGATGGCGTCGGCCGGCAGGGTCTGATCGTTGTAGGTCTCCACCGTCGACACGCGGATCGCCGGCATATCTGGATCGTTGACAAAGCTTTGCAGCGCGGCCAGTTCAGCGCTGCTGGCACCGCCCATGCGCCAGGACTGTTCGAGTACCCCGCTACGAGGTTTGCCATCGTGGTCCAGGCCCTGGGCGACGTCATAGTTGCGCCGCGAGGCATAGAAACCCGGATAGGCCTCGTCTGCCGCCCGGTCAAAAATCTGCGCCTGCTCGATGGCCAGGCGCACATCGCCCGGCAAGTCCAGCGCCAGCAGATCCGCATAACCGCCCTGCACGACCAGCAGATTCGAACCACCATAGACGTCTTCGCCATGAGCATCCTTGGTCAAGTATTGATCACCGCAGTAGCTCAGCACTTTGTCGCCGATGAATGACTGGCCGACGCTGTGGGTGAAGACCTTGCTCAAGTCCTGTTCCAGCACCACGCCATCGCGGAACAGCTCGGCGACCTCCGCTCGGGCGAGCACTTCATCGAACGCGTCGAGGCTGTTGATAACTTCCTGGCCACGACCGGCGCAGGCGTGAATCGGCTTCAGACGGATCGGCCCGCTGTACAGCAGATGCTCGGCAGCGGGTCGCGCATCTTCCACGGCAAACACGGTCAAGCCATCGAGCACCACGTCGCGCACGCGCTCGGAAAATTGCGGCGCCCAGCCTTGTGGCGCGTGAGCCAGATGACTGCGCAAGCCGTGGCTGATGGCTTTGGTGCAGATGAAATCGTGTTCGACGAATCCGCCCCACAAGTCCTGTGCGCCTTTGATGCCCAGTGCCTGCGCCTGTCTGGCGCCGACAATGGTTTGCGTGGGCAGCCAGTACAGGTCACGACCGCGGTGTTTTTCCGGGTCGTAGCTGCCAGCAAATTTGAGCCCGAGAATTTGCGCCAGCCAACGGGCCAGTGCCTTGTTGGTCTGCACTTCATGTTGCGGCGCGCCAGCGCGCACCGAGTGTGCGACGACGATTTTTCTGCCTGGCGTCGGGGTCATGCGTCCCCCTTGCAGCGGTTCGGTGAATGTAGCGGTGAAGGGTGCAGAGATCAGGCCAACGACCGTCCTGTGGAAAACTCTGGCCGATCAAAGGCTTGCTAAAACGGTGATGGCACCACGCCCGTTTCAATCTGCACGAAACAGCGCAAATTCGCGGCAATTTGCACGACCGCTGCTCACACAGAACCCTGTAGGAGTAAGCCTGCTCGCGATAGCGTTGGAACAGTCACCTGATTTCCAGCTGACAGATTGCAATCGCGAGCAGGTTCACTCCTACATTAGATATTCGCCGCTTTTTCGCCTGTCATAAAAATCTCACGCGTGAGCCATTGATGGCATTTTGAATTGGTTGTAGTGTGGCTCACGCGTGAGATGTTCATAACGGAGTCATTGCCATGAAAAGTCGCTCCCCCACCGTTGCATCAGAGAGCCCACAGGGAGAGCGCTCGAAACCGTCCGCGAAAAAGCCGTCGAGCTTCTACATGAAGCAGATGCGCGCGGGCCTGGCTGCCGCCGGTTATGTGAAACACGAAACTTGGGTACTTCCGGAAAACCGAAGCTTGCTCAAGCAGATGGAGCAACAGCTACGCCAACCGATTCTGGCTGGCTCATTCATGTCGGAGAATTACATGAGCGCAGGCAACAACTGGAACATCGATAGCCTCTTCAACGCCCTCAAGGCACTGGACGAGGTGGCTTCGCACGAGATCACGCTGTCTCTGATCCAGAGCTCCGAACCCAGCATCAAGCTGGAAATGAACGAATTCGGCGGTCTGCCGATTCACATCGCCGTGGCCGGTGCACAGATCATCGTTGACACCGTGCTGGTGGATATCGATTCGATCACTGACGTACGCGCCTTCAACGACGCCGTGTTGCGCAGCCGGGAAATGTTCCCGCTGTCGTCGATCGGCATCGAGTCGATGCCTAACGGCCAGACCGTTTACAACATGTTTGGCGCCCTCAGCGCCGACTCGAGCCTGACCAACGTCGTCACCGAGGTGAAAACCCTGGTCGACAACGTGCAGCGCGCGAGTGAAGCCTTCGAACACTTCTTCAAGTAATCAACAGGGAATATCCAATGACTCAGTCCATCTGGAGCAAGTTGTTCACCGCACTGCGCGGCGGCGCCAATGAAGTCGGCGAAGCGATCGTCGACCAACAGGCTCTGCGCATCCTCGACCAGGAAATCCGCGACGCCGACACGGCGCTGTCCAACGCCCGCCGCGAGCTGGTCACCATCATGGCCAAGCACAAGCTGGCCGCCGACCGCGTGAGCGAGTACGACGCGAAGATCAAGGATCTGGAAGCCAAGGCTGTTTCCGCGCTGAACGCCGGCCGCGAAGACCTGGCGATGGAAGTGGCCGAAGCGATTTCGACCCTGACCAACGACCTGACCGCCGAGAAAGCCCAGAGCGACGAGTTCGGCACCTACGCCGAAAACATGCGCAAGGACATCAGCAAGGCCGAGTCGCGAATCAAGAGCCTGCGCCAGCAGGTGGACATGGCCAAGGCCCGTGAAAGCGTGCAGAAGGCGCAGGTCAGCGCATCCATCGCCAGCGGTGGCGCCAACGGCAAACTGGAAACCGCGGTCGGCACCCTGAACCGTCTGCAGGCCAAGCAACAGCAACGCGCCGCCGAGCTGAGCGCCGCCGATGAGCTGGCTGACGCTTCGACCGGCAACGACCTGGAACGCAAACTGCGCGACGCCGGCATCACGCCGAACGAAGGCAGCGCCAATGCGATTCTTGAGCGTCTGAAGCAAAAATCAGCGCAGTAAGCAGCATCGCAATACCTTTGTAGGAGTGGGGGGGGGGGGGGGGGGGGGGGGG
>NZ_JANLOG010000086.1:0-37158 GCF_025466205.1 Pseudomonas sp. 13B_3.2_Bac1 | reverse complement strand
TTTTGAATTTGTGTTCAAACCTGATGAGGTGGCTGCTGCATGTATCAATACGACGATTACGACCGCGCACTGGTGTTCGAGCGCGTTGCGCAGTTTCGCGATCAGGTCGAGCGCTTCATGGCCGGTGAGTTGAGCGAGGAAGAATTCCTGCCGCTGCGCCTGCAAAACGGCCTGTACCTGCAGAAGCACGCGTACATGCTGCGGGTAGCGATTCCCTACGGGACCCTGAGTGCCGAACAGATGCGCACGTTGGCGAGCATCGCCGCCGATTACGATCGCGGCTACGGCCACTTCACCACGCGGCAGAACCTGCAATTCAACTGGATCGAACTGGCGCAGGTACCGGACATCCTCGAGCGCCTGGCACAGGTCAACATGCATGCGATCCAGACCTCCGGCAACTGCGTGCGCAACATCACCACCGAAGCCTTCGCCGGGGTCGCGGCGGACGAAATGATCGACCCGCGCCCACTGGCAGAAATCCTCCGCCAATGGTCGACGATCAACCCGGAATTCCTGTTTCTGCCACGCAAGTTCAAGATCGCCATCTGCTCGGCGAAGCAGGATCGTGCGGCGATCATGATGCATGACATTGGCCTGTATCTTTACCCGGGGCGCGACGGGCAAATGCTCCTGCGGGTGATCGTCGGTGGCGGGTTGGGGCGCACGCCGATCCTCGGTCTGCAGATCCGCGAAGGTTTGCCGTGGCAGCATCTGCTGTCCTACGTCGAAGCGGTACTGCGGGTCTACAACCGGCATGGCCGGCGCGACAACAAGTACAAGGCGCGGATCAAGATTCTGGTCAAGGCGCTGGGCATCGAGGCGTTTGCCAGGGAAGTCGAAGAGGAGTGGCAGCACCTCAAGGACGGCCCTGCGCAGTTGACCGAGGCCGAGTATGAGCGGGTCGCCCGAGCGTTCGTGCCGCCGATCTATCACACCCTGGCCGACACCGATCTGGACTTCGGCACGCGCCTGGCCGAAAGCCCGGCGTTCGCCCGTTGGGTCGCGCGCAACGTGCAGCCGCACAAGAAACCGGGTTACACCAGCGTGGTGCTATCGACCAAACCGGGGCTGAGCGCGCCGCCGGGTGATGTCACCGGGTTGCAGATGCTGGCGGTGGCCGACTGGTCGGAGCGTTTCGGTTTTGGCGAAATTCGCATTGCCCACGAGCAGAACATCGTCCTGCCCGATGTACGAAAGTCTGACCTGTACGAACTCTGGCAGCTTGCCTGCGAGCGCAATCTGGGCAGCGCCAACGTTGGCCTGCTGACCGACATCATTGCCTGCCCGGGCGGTGATTTCTGCGCGCTGGCCAACGCCAAGTCGATCCCGATTGCCCAGGCGATTCAGGCGCGTTTCGACAACCTCGATTACCTGCACGATCTGGGCGACATCAGCCTGAACATCTCCGGTTGTATGAACGCCTGTGGCCATCACCACATCGGCAATATCGGCATTCTGGGTGTCGATAAAAACGGCAGCGAGTGGTACCAGATCACTCTCGGCGGCGCACAGGGCAAGCGCAGCGCACTGGGCAAAGTCATCGGCCCGTCGTTCAGCGCAACTGAAGTGCCACAGGTGATCGAACGGATCATCGGCACCTTCGTGCGTTATCGCGAAAGTGAGGAACTGTTTGTCGACACCGTAGCGCGCATTGGCCTGGAGCCGTTCAAGGAACGGGTCTATCCGAAAGTGCTGGAGGTGTCGGCATGAACAATCTGCTGCGTCTGGAGCAAGGTGTCGCACGCCTGATCGAGGATGATCCGTGGACGCTGGTCCGCGAGCCGGAGCAGGGCAGGCCTGCGGGGTTGCTGATCCTGCCGCTGGCGCACTGGCTGCAATCGCCCTCGACCCACGCGGTGTGGCTGAGCCCGGATGATGAAGTCGAAAGCGTGGTGCCGTGGCTGGCCTCGTTGCCGTTGATTGCCCTGGACTTCCCGAGCTTTCGCGACGGTCGCGCCTACAGTCAGGCGTATCTGCTGCGCAGCCGGTTTGGCTGGGCCGGCGAGTTGCGGGCGATTGGCGATGTGTTGCGCGATCAGCTCAGCCATATGCGTCAGTGCGGGTTCGACAGTTTTGCGGTGCGCGAGGACAAATCGGCTGAAGATGCATTGAAGGGCCTGGCCGGCATGAGCGTACTGTACGGCCGCTCGGTGATTGAGCCGCGCCCCCTGTTCCGTAGACGCTGAAGACTCTGTGGCGAGGGAGCTTGCTCCCGCTGGAGTGCGCAGCACTCCCAAACAGGCATGATGCGATCCGTCAGATAAATCGCGTTGTCTGGTTTGGGGCGGCTTCGCCACCCAGCGGGAGCAAGCTCCCTCGCCACAGGTGTTTTGCGGTGACATGCAAGGGAAACCCTTACATCCCGCAGCATTCCCGGATTTTTCCTTGGGTCGATGCTGGCCTTTTGGTAGAGTCCCCGTCGCCAGCGGGTTTTCGGCTGGACGACGGAACGAAGAAGGGAGTCTGGGTAGTGAGTGCGGGCAAAAAGATTTTGGGCCTCACGGCGTTGCTGTTGATGCTGACGCTGTGGGCCAGTTACTTCTATGTGTTCAAGGAAAACCGCGACGGCCAGTTGGGCGGCGCCGGTGAAAGCACCGCGTGGTGCGGCGCGCCGCCGTCCACCGAAGCGGCGCTGTTGGGCAAGGATCAACTGACCTTGCGCGTCACCAACAACCTGCGCGGCGAGTTCATGCTCAGTGGCTCGCTGGTGGTCTCCGAACGCACCTTCAACCGCTACGATCTGGGCCGCAACGAACTGCGTCTGCGCCTGGAACCGTTGCAGTGGTCGTACGGTGTGACGCCGATCTTTCTCGAGCAGGTCAAGGTTCAGCCACTGAGCCGCAACCTCGCCTCACCGACCAAAAGCGCCTACGCCGAGCTTGAACCTCGCCCGATCGGCGTGCAGGGCCAGGTCACCGACTTTCCGTTCGACACCTATCGCTACGGCTACAAACCGGTGCTGTATTACCTCAAGGGCAGCGAGCGCATTGACCTGCGCTTCAAGAACATCACCACGCTGATGGATATGTCCAACACCTTCACGCCGATCCAGAAGTACAACCGCGTCGAGTACATCAACGAGAAAAACTCGATGATCCGCGACGAGGACTACAAGGCCTACGGCCCGCACGAATGCGCGTTCAGCGTCGAGCGCAAAGGCTCGTTCAAGGTCGTGGTGCTGTTGTTGCTGCTGGTGCTGTGCCTGCCGTTGCTGCACGTGTTCTATCGCGACGAGCCGGGGATCGACTTCCTCGCGACGCTGGTGGCGATTGCCGTGGTGCGGGTGCTGCTGGTGGGGCCGGTGCAGGACTTCCAGCTGTACAACATCGACTTCCTGTTCGGCGCGGCGATTCTGCTGGTGGGTTCGGTGTCGCTGATCAAGGCGATGCGCGCCAACAGCCGGCGCGAGATGGCGTTGAAGAGTGGGGCGACGTCTTCCTGGTAACACTCAGTGTTCGAGACCAACACTGACCCTGTGGGAGCGGGCTTGCTCGCGAATGCGGTACATCAGTCACCCTTGATGTTGGCTGAGGGAATGCATTCGCGAGCAAGCCCGCTCCCACAAGGGATCCGCGTCATCCTTAGCGGTCACTTCAGCGCCGGATCACCCATGTTCATCTTCTTCCACCCCTGCAACAGCACCTGCGCCTTCGGCTCCTGGCCGTTCTCCAGGTAGTACTGGATCAGCGACAGCCGCGCATTGCGGTTCGCCGGTTGCGCCTTGAGCAAACGCTCCAGCTCGTCACACGCCTCGGTTACCTTGCCACTGTCGTGCAACGCTACCGCCAGCACATAACCGTACTGCGCGTTCTGTGGCTCCAGTTGCGTGGCTTTATGCAGGGCGCTCATGGCTTCGGCGGTCTTGCCGGCGCGGATCAATGACAGGCCACGGGTGTGTTGCAACAGCGCTGCCTCCGGGTGCGCCTTGAGGCTGTTGTCCAGCAGGGTCTGGGCTTCCTGACCGCGACCATTGGCCTCCAGCCATTGCACCAGCATCACCAGTGCCGGGTAGAAGTCCGGATCGCGCTTGAGTGCCGTGCGCAGCAATCCTTCGACCTCGGCAGCGCGGCCACTGGCTTGATACAACATTGCCAGGTTCAGGTTGGCCTCGGCCCGTTCCGCAAGACTTTTCTGCACTGCCTCATACTCGGCAATCGCCGCGTCCCAATTGTCCTGCGCGGCGCCGAGGCCGTTGTTGCGCGCAACGCTGAGCAGATCCCGCGCCGAGACAATGCGCACGGCTTTCACCGGATCATTGAGCATCGGCGTCAGCAACGCTGCGCGCTCCACGGGTGGCAGGAAGGCACTGATCGCCCGCACCGCACTTTCGCGCACCTGCGGCGCGGGATTGTTCAGGTCCTGCGTCGCCAGCTTCAGGGACTGATCGCTTGGGTAAAGCGGCAGTTCGGCCAGCAACGTCGCCCGTTGAATCGCCGGCAGATTGCTGCGCTGCAATTGCTCATGCAAAGCGTCCGCCGCGCCCGGCTGGCCGTTGCGGATCAGCCACAAACTTTCGTCATAGCGCGGCGCTTGCGCTGCAGTGGCGGAAGCCTTCCATAACTTGAACTGCGCGGTGACCTTGTCGCCGGCCTTGCCCTGGTGACAGCTCAGGCAAGCGTCCGGCGTACCGAGTTTCTGCGCGCGCTCCGGGTCGGGAATGCTGAAGCTGTGGTCATGGCGGAAGTCGTTGCCCATGTAAAACTTGCCGGGCATGTGGCAATCCACGCACTGCGAGCCGGGCTGGCCCAGGGTGTGGCGGGTGTGTTCGATGGAATCGTAGTTTTTCGCTTGCAGGCCCTTGCCGTCGACGCCTGCGACCGAAGTCTTGCCAGCGGTGTTGTGGCATTGCAGACACACCGCGTTGCCCGGTGCCTTGAGTTCGGTGCTGTGCGGGTTATGGCAATTGCTGCAACGCACGCCCTTGTCGAACATCTTGCTCTGCAGAAACGAGCCGTGCTCGAACACTTCATCCTTGATCTTGCCGTCCAGTGCATACAGTTCGCGGGTGAGGGTGCTCGGCAGGTAGTCGTCCATCAGCCGTTTGCCGACGGTGTAGCCATCGCCCAACGGCGCACGGCGCGCGTGGCAGCGGGCACAGGTCTCGATTTCGACGGTGGCGTTCTTGTCCTTGAGGTCTACAGCGAAACCCTTGTGGATCAGGTCGTGTTTTTTCTGCGTCCACTCCAGGTGATTTGACGCCGGACCGTGGCAAGCCTGACAGCCGACGCCGAGGCTGTTCCATTGGCTGTTGAAGGTGTTGATGGCCGCATCGAAATTGCGCTTGAAGCCGGTGGTGTGGCACTCGACGCACATGAAGTTGGCGTTCTGGCTGGGTTTGCTCCAGTGCAGTGGATTCTTGAAGTTCACGCCCTGGCCGGGGTAGAGGTGAAACCAGCGGTGTTTTTCGGTATCCCACGCCACGCCAAGCGCCTGCAAACGGCCTTCGCCGACCTCGATCAGGTATTGCTGCAACGGGGCGATGCCGAAGGTGTAGGCGACTTTGAAGTCAGCGCTCTTGCCGTCGATGCCCGGCGTGTTGACCCAGAATTCGTCGCCCTTGCGTGAGAATCGGGTGGTCTCGTTTTCGGCCTTGAAGGTGACGTTGTTGAAGTCGCCGAGCAGGGTTTCGGCATTCGCTGCCTGCATCGCCAATTGGTGATGCGAGCCTTGCCAGTCCTTGACCTGCTCGGTGTGACAGCCCTGGCATTGTTGCTCATCGACCATGGTCGCGGGCTTCTGCGCCAGCGACTGCGGTTTGTTGGTAACCGGTGCGGCGGCTGCAGGTGCGCTGATCAGCGGCGGCCTCTGCGGCGCGGGCGCGGGACTGAAAAGAAACCAGCCAATGCCCGCCACTGCCGCCAGCAGCACACCGATGGTGATGGGGAACAGATAACGTGAAAGGGACTTTCGGGATGAATCAGGATCAGGCGATACGACTTTATTTTTATGCTTGGGCATTACGACTTCCATGGTCCAGGTGCATTGGCCTGCTGGCGTGCATTCAAGCTTGATGCAGCTTTGCCGGATGCCCGGCGTCTGTCAAACGTCGGTTGTGAAGCAGCCCCCGAAGTTGTGTGAATTTTGCGGTTTTGCAGCGCAATCGGCGGGGTTTTAGCTATACCTGTAACTCCCCAATACGCAATACATTCAGGCCTTCTGACAGGAGTTACAGCATGAAGCTAGCAGTAATGATGGGCACCCTCTGCATCGCCACCCTGGGCGTAGTGGGTTGCTCCAGCAAAACCGTCGCTCCCGATGAGTATTCCGGCTTTCTCAAGGACTACAGCCAGCTCAAGGAGGCCAAATCGCCGTCCGGTGCCGAGGTGATGCGCTGGATCGATCCGAAGGTCGACATCAGCAGGTTCACCAGCGTGTACATCGAGCCGACCCAGCTTTATCCAAAGCCGCAACCGACCGCGAAGATTTCGCAGCAGACCCTCAACGGCATCACCTCCTATTACGACCAGGCGCTCAAGCGTGAAATCAGCAAAGACCTGCCGTTGGCCAACGGCCCCGGCCCGGGCGTGATTGTGGTGCGGGCGGCGATCACCGCAGTAAGCAGCAAGACCGAAGGCCTGCACGCGTATGAAGTGATCCCGGTCGCTCTGGTCGCAGCAGCGGTCAGCACTGCCAGCGGTATCCGCGATCAGGAAACCACCCTGGCCACCGAAGCGGTGTTCCTCGATGGCGGCAACAACAAGGTCGTGGCGCAAGTGGTGCGCAAAGGCACCGGCAAACCACTGGAAAATGAAACCCAGGCGATGAAGGCCAGCGACGTCAAACCGGTGATTGATGGCTGGGCCAATGACATGCATCAGATGTACCTGAAGCTCAAGGCCAGCTCCAAATAATCCAGCGAGGCGTGGGCCCATTCGCGAGCAAGCCCGCTCCCACCTTGATATCTGCGCCGGACACTCAGCCTGTGTCCACTGTAGATCCCCTGTGGGAGCGGGCTTGCTCGCGAAAGCGGTCTTTCAGGCACCCCATTACTGCCCGGTAAACCAACGGAAGTACGGGTTGCCGCCATCCCAACGCATCACTTCACGCATATCCCGCCCCCAGGCATCCCGATCCCCGTCATACGCATGCAGGCTCGCGCGGTAGAACTGCATCAGACGTTGGCGGTGCGTTTCCATTCGCTCAGTGAACCCGGTATCGGCATTCACCAGTGGCGGCGGCACATACAGATCCAGCAGCGCCGGCAGCACCCGGGTAATTTCTTTGCTGCGCACCCACGGCGCGTATTCGATCCGGGGCTGATCGTCAGTCACCGCCGGGGCGTTTGCCGCGAAGCGCTCAAGGCCTGCGCGGTCGGTGACCCAGGTCGCGAGCAACGCTGGCGCCGAGCCAATCCCGACATCCTGCAAAGTGCTGCGTACGCTGGCCTGCTGGAAGCGCTCGGTGATTTTCGTCGCGTCCAGTTCCATCGGCTGCAGCGAACCGACCAGCAGCATCTCGTGGAACTCGCTGGTCCACAGCGAGGCATGCGGGAACACGTCGAGGAAGCTGCGCACCAATGAGCGCGAGTCATCGATGTTCTGGGTCGGCAACGGTAGCCATTGCGCGACGATCCCTTGCTGCTGCAACCGACTGGCGGCCAACTGATAGAAGTCCCGCGAGTACAGATTGACCACGCCGGCCGCCGACGGCGGGGGCGGTTCGAGGGTGATCAGATCGTAGGTTTGCGGGCTGCGCAGCAGTTCCTGACGGCCATCGCGCAAGCGCACATCGACGCCGGGATCGCTGGCGGCGTTGAAGTTGCCTTTGAACAGGGGGGCTGCCTTGACCACCGATGGCAGCAGCTCGGCGACCACCCTATGTTCCAGCCCCGGATAGCGCAGCATGGCGCCGGCAGTGATCCCGGTGCCGAAACCGATCACCAGCGTCGAACGCGGCTCGCCATTGTGGATCAGCAGGGGCAGCAGCGCCTGGATGCGCATGTAGCGCAGCGATGGCATGGCATCGCCGGTATTGGACACGCCCTGAATGTACAAACGGTGGAACGTGTTTTCACCACGACCCTGAGCGACCACGGCCACGGTGCCGCCACGGCCTTCTTCGTAGAACGCCAGCGTGCCGTTACGCGCACCCGGCAAAAGGCTGGCAAATTTGTCGACCGGCGTCAGTACGGCCAGCGCCACCGCTACCAGCCCCAACGCAACCACGGCCTGACGTCGGCCTTTTTTGACGTGATGACCCTTGCGCACAGCCACGTAACCGATGCCGGCAGCAATGATCGCCAGCAAGCCCAGCGTGCGCACCAGCCCCAGCAGCGGAATCAGCAGAAAACCGCAGAGCATCACCCCGATAATCCCGCCCAGCGTGTTGAACGCGACCACGGCACCGACATCGCGACCGACCCGCTCACGACCAACACTCAAGCGCAGAGCCAGGGGAAATGCCGCGCCGAGCAACAGCGTCGGCACGAATACGATGCTCAGTGCCGCCACTGCAAAACGTGCGCTCATGCCGGTCAGTTCGCTGGCGCCCAAGGCCAGCACCCAGCTCTCGGCATGACTCTGGGCCAACACCAGCCAGCGACCGAGCAGGGCGATTTCCAGCAAGGCGATCAGCCCGGCACCGGCAATCAACAGACCGAACACGCCCCAGGGATCACGGATGCGCTCGACGCGACGGGCGAGCAGGGCGCTGCCAATGAACAGCCCGGTCAGGTAAGTGGCGAGCACCACGGCAAACGCATAGGTGCGGGTGCTCATGAACTGCACGATCGACTGTGACCAGACCACTTCATAACCCAACGCCACGCCGCCGGCGATGGAGTACAGCCATAACGCGGTGCGGTCTGCGGCTTTCTCGGTGTGATGTTTGACCGGCGTCGCAACCGGCGTCGGATGCTGACGTTGCAGCCACAGCGCACCGGTTGCGGCCAGCAGATTGAGCATCGCCGCAAACAACGCACTGCCACGCACACCGAGGGTGGCAATCAGCACGAACGCGGCGAGCAGGGTGCCAACAATCGCGCCGAGGGTGTTGGCCGCATACAGCTGACCGCCAGCCTTGCCCGGGTCAGCCGCCAGCGAGCGCACCAGTACCGGAAGCGTGCCGCCCATCAACACCGCCGGAATCCCCACCAGCATGAACGGCAATAACCAGGCGAGCAGGCCGACATGAGCTTGCAGCCAGGCAAACGGGCTCGCCGCCAGGCTCATCGCAACCGTCGCGCCAACACCGAGTATCGCCACCAGCACTTCCAGCCCGGCATAGAGCAACACTGGCTGTTGCAAGCGATCGGCCCAACGCCCGAACAGCCAGCCACCGATGGCCAGCCCGGCAAAAAACGCGCTGATGCCGGCAGTGATGGCATAGACCTCGACGCCGACCACCAGCGACAGCTGCTTGATCCACAGCACCTGATAGACCAGCGCGGCAGCGCCGGAGAGGCACAACAGCAGGGCAGGGATCAGCCGCGCCGGGGTGGCGGCTTGCGTGGTGGGTATGGCCGACGGCTTGCTGGCGATACGTGAGGACATGCGGTTTGCCTTATTTCAGTTCAGAAAGTGCTGTGACGGTGCTGGCCTCTTCGCGAGCAAGCCCGCTCCCACAGTGGATCTCGGGTGTAGCGAAAATCCCTGTGGGAGCGGGCTTGCTCGCGAATGGGCCGACACGGTCCCAGATTTGAAACCAGGCCGCCCGCCGATGAGGGCGGGCGGCTGTTCAACGGTCTTACTGTGCAGCCGGTGCCGCTTTCATTTTTTCAGCGATTTTTGCGTCAACTGCAGCACGGATCTGGTCGATGCTGAAGCTGGCCGGTTTCTGGCTTGGTGGGTATTCGATAAAGGTCTGCAGGAACGCTGCTGACTTCTGCACCGCTTGCGCCGCCAGGTAAACGTTTTTGGTCTGCCAGTCGTAATACTGATCGGAAACCACGTCGGCACGTTCGTACGGGTCCATCCTCAGGTTGAGGATTTTCGGCACGCGCAGGCATACGAACGGTTCGCTCCACACTCTGAAGCCACCCGGCTCGCGCTGCTCACAGAACACCACTTTCCAGTTATCGAAGCGCATCGACACCAGCACGCCGTCGTCGTTGAAGTAGTAGAACTCCTTGCGCTCGCCTTTAGGCTGTTGGCCGGTCAGGTAGGGCAGCTGATTGAAGCCATCCAGATGCACTTTGAAGTTGGTGCCGCCGGAAGTCGGCGCCCAACCCTTGAGCAGTTTTTCCTTGACGTCAGCATCGCCGGCCGCGGCGAGCAGGGTCGGGAACCAGTCCATGCCCGAGAACAGCTCGTTGGACACCTCACCCGGTTTGATCTTGCCCGGCCAGCGAATCATGGCCGGAACGCGATACGCGCCTTCCCAGTTGGAGTTCTTCTCGTTGCGGAACGGCGTGGTCGCCGCGTCCGGCCAGGAGAACTGGTTCGGGCCGTTGTCGGTGGTGTATACGACAATCGTGTTGTCGGCGATTTTCAGGTCGTCGATGGTTTTCAGCAGTTTGCCGACGTCGGCGTCGTGCTCGAGCATGCCGTCCGCGTATTCGTTGCCGGGCATCCCGCTCTGGCCCTTCATCGAATCACGCACGTGGGTGAACACGTGCATGCGGGTGGTGTTCATCCAGACGAAAAACGGTTTGTCGGCCTTGGCCTGTTTCTCGATGAACGCTTGCGCGGCGGCAGTGGTTTCGTCGTCGATGGTTTCCATGCGCTTGGTGGTCAAGGCACCGGTGTCTTCGATCTTGCCGTCGGCGAAGCTGTGAATCACCCCGCGCGGGGTGTTGGCCTTGACGAATTCGGCATCGTCTTTCGGCCAATACGGACGCTCAGGCTCTTCTTCCGCGTTGAGGTGATACAGGTTGCCGAAGAATTCGTCGAAACCATGGTTGGTCGGCAGGTATTCATCCTTGTCGCCCAAGTGGTTCTTGCCGAACTGCCCGGTGGCATAGCCCAGGCCCTTGAGCGCCTGGGCGATGGTGATGTCGCGTTTCTGCAGGCCAACCGGTGCACCCGGAATGCCGACTTTCGACAGGCCCGTGCGCAGTGGCGTCTGACCGGTGATGAACGAGGATCGTCCGGCGGTGCAGCTGTTCTCCGCGTAGTAGTCGGTGAACATCATGCCTTCTTTGGCAATCCGGTCGATGTTCGGGGTCTTGTAGCCAACCACGCCCATGGAATAGGCGCTGATGTTGGTCTGGCCGATGTCATCGCCAAAGATCACCAGAATGTTGGGTTTCTCAGCCGCTGTGGCAGTTGCCGACAGCGCCATCACCGAGGTTGCCACCAGGGCGAGTTTCGGTAGCCACTTGCGTATGCGAGTCATCTGACTTGCTCCTTATCGCGGGGGTCGTTGTTGCGACTTACGTTTCTTGCAGTCCTGCATCACGTTTTTTCTTATTGCACCTGCCCGGTTGCCGGTGGATCGAACGGGTAGATCCGGCGCCATTCGGTCGCCATGTCCACCACGGTCCAGCCACGGGAATTCGCTTCATCGAGGGCTTTGTCCAGCCGCCCGATATCGGATTTTCGGTCATAGGCCCACTCGCGCTTCGCATCAGTGTGGTGCACCAGCCCCATGAACCGCTTGCCGGGGCCGGCGGCGGTCCACTGCAGCATCTGCAGGTCGCCGTCGGAGTTGCCGAACGCGAGGATCGGGCGCTTGCCGATCACTGCGTCGATGCTCTCCGGTTTGCCCGGGCCATCGTCGTTGTGCGCCAGTTTTTGCGTACGCAGAATGGAAGCCTTGCCATCCTTGAACTGGAACGCGGTGACGAACGTGGTGCCGATCACCTGTTCCGGCGGGATGCCGTAGACCTTCTCGGCGAAGGCGCGCATGAACGCGGTGTCGCCGCCGGAAACGATGTAGGTTTTAAAGTCCTGGCTGCGCAGGTAGTCGAGCATTTCCAGCATCGGCTGGAAGATCATTTCGGTGTAGGGCTTGCCGGTTTTCGGATGCCGCGCCTGGCTCAGCCAGGTCTTGGCGTAGTCGTCGAAAGCCTCGGTGGTCATGCCGGTGTGGGTGGCGCCGAAGATCTTCAGGATGCCGTCCATGCCGCTGGCGGCCAGTGCCTTGTGGTCGTTTTCCAGCACGGCTTTGAATGGCTGGGTGGTTTTCCATTCGGGGTGCTGCGGCGCATTGCGCTTGACTTCGTCGAGGGCGAACAGCAACTCGAAATACATCGGCTGCTCGCTCCACAGGGTGCCGTCGTTGTCGAACACCGCGATACGCTCGGCGGGTTGGACGAAGTCCTTGCTGTGCTGATCGGTGACCGCTTGCACGAACGCGATGATGTTTTGCTTCGCCGGGCCGTCATTCCATGACGGCAGTGGCTCGCTGGCCTGGGCCAGCAGTGGCAATGCCAGCGCAAACAACAGCGCCAGGCTGAAGCGTTGACGCTGCGGCGGTGGATTGGTCATGGGAAATCCCTTTCATGAACGGGGTTGAGCGGACGCAGGGCCGGGGCCGGTTTGTGCTGCCGTTGTTCGGCCTGACTGTGAAGCGTAGTCAACGATTCACGCAGTTGATCAAGTGTTTGTGCAGTCTGCGGATCACGTCCGTAAAGTCCGCGCAACAGGCCTTGCAGGCGCGGCCCGGCACTCACCAGTTGCAGCCCCAGCCGACTGCGGCGCAGCCACAGGTACAGCGCGCTCAACTGCGCCGGATGAGCTTGCAGTTGCGGGTTGATCTGTTGCCAGGCGAAGTCGGGCGATTGTTCCCAGGCCAGTTGCCGCGCCTGCTTGCGCGCCTGCCATTGGCGGCGGGCGCGCATCAGCGCCGGACGCAGCCGATAACCCGTGCCGATACAGGCCGCGAGCAGTGCCAGCCACAGCAGCCAGCGCGTGGAAAAATGCAGGTTGTTGTGGTTGAGTTGCTTGAGATCTTCGGTCACTGAAAACACCGGTTTGTGCGCGCTGCCGGCAACGGCCTCGAACGTTACGACCGGCACCTGCGTGGTGCGAATTTGCTGCGCTTTGACATCCCACCATTTCACCTCGATGGCGGGCAGGGCGTAAGCGCCAGGCTTGTCGATGCGGTAGGTGGCGGCGTCGATCCGCTGACCACCGAGAACGTTGCCGCGACCGTCATCCAGGCGCATGACTTGTGGTGTCTTCAGATAACGACTCAGACCGGCAACGTCGCTCAATGGCGGAACCGGCAGAGCCATCGCCAGTGCGCCATCGGCCTGCAGGATCAATTGGCGGGTGATGCTGTCGCCGATTTTCAAGGGCGTTGCCGAGTTGCTCACGGTTTGGCTGAAGCGCAGCCCGCTGGCCACCAGCGGCGTTTCTCCGGGTTCGAAACCGGGTGGCTGGACGGCGCTGAAGTGCAGAGGCTGACTTTGTGCGCTGAGCGCTGTAGTGGCCTGACCCGGTGTCGCGCTGACCGTCAACGCCGGAATGTCGAAGCTGCGTGCGACATTCGGGGTGATCAGATAGCTGTAGCGCAAGCCGCTGAAGGATTGCCCGTCGATGGTCTGATTCAGGTGTTGGGCCTGACCGTCGGGCGGCGTTACCAGAGCACCGTCGAGTTTCAGCTCGGGGAGGGCGGCGGCGCGGGTGAACCAGGTGTCGGTGAGCACGTCGACTTGCAGCTCGACCAGACCGCCGACCATGGCGCCTTCGGCGGGTTGCAGGTGGGCCTGGATTTTCAGTTGGGGTTCGGCGGCAGAGGCCTGGATTGTGAAAAGGCAACTGGTGAGCAGGGTCAGCAGGGTTGCGGTGATCAGGTGGGCGCCATCGCGAGCAGGCTCACTCCTACAGAAGATTTTCGGCGCACACAAATCCCCTGCAGGAGTGAGCCTGCTCGCGATGGCCGCAACCCGGTTCATGGTTTGGCCCCCGATTGATCCTGCAAACTGAACTTCTGCTTGAGAAATTTCGCCGGCGAAGTTGTCAGGTTCTGCAACCACAATGCATCGGAGGTCGCCTGCTCGGTCTCGACCTTTTTGCTCTGGCCCTTGCCCGGTGCCTTGTCGAATTTCACCTCGTTCGGTTTGGTCTCGGGGGCGTTCTTTTCGGCGCTGTCGGTGTCCTTGAGCAAGGCCTGAGCCAGCGCCAGATTGGCCGTGGCTTCGGGGAACTGCGGTTGCCGCTGCAAGGCCTGGGTGTAAGCGGCAATCGCCTGATCGAACTTGAAGCGGCGCACGTAAATGTTGCCCTGGTAGAACCACGCTTGCGGCGTGTCCAGTCGAGCGAACGTCGCCAGTGCAAGGTCATAGTCCGCCGCGTGATAGGCCGCCACGCCTTTCCAGTACGGATCGACAAACAGCGCCGCCGCCTGCGGCCAATGCTCATGCTCGACGGCCCAGCGCCCTTGTTGATCGCGGGTGAAAAACGCATCGGTCAGTGCACTGGCCTGTACCGGTGCGGCCGGCCAGCCAAGGCCCGCGGCCAGCACCAGCGCCGGCACCCAGTTGATGCTCCAGCCCCTGCGCACACCCACCAGCGCCAGCAAGAGTAGCGGCCAGCACAGCCAGTAACCGGCGTCCTTCCAGTGCAATTGCTGCTGTTCGGCGCTGGCACTCTGGAAATGTTGTTGGGCGTGCAATTCGATCCAGTCCAGATCATCGTCGTCGAGGGTGAGACTGCCCAGTGGCGCGTCGACAGCGGCGGCCAATTGCTTGAGTGCCGCCGGATCGAAATGGCCGAGCAGCGGACGCCCGTTGCTGTCGACTGCCGGCTGGCCGTTGGCGCCCTGAATGATGCCGCCATCCTCGTTGCCGACCGCCAATACCAACACCTGCAATTGGCTGCCTTTCAATAGCTTGTCGAGGCCATCGAGTTGCGCAGTGTCGGCACCGTCGGTGATCAGCAGCAGGCTGCCCGGGGTTTGCTCGGCGCTGAGCAGGCGCCGGGCCTGCTCGATGACGGCGCCGACGTCCTTGCCGGGTTTGTCGATCAACCCGGTGCCCAGCGCTTGAATGAAGGTGTCGAGCAGCGCCGGATCGTCGGTCGGCGGCAACACCAGGTGTGCGCTGCCGGCATAGGCAATCAGCGCCGTGCGAGCGCCGGCGCGACGCTGGATCAGGTCGTGCAGTTTGTGTTTGGCCGCTTCCAGGCGCGTCGGTGGTACGTCACTGGCATCCATCGATGGCGACAGGTCCACGGCGACGATCAGGGGGGCGCGGTTCTGCAGAAAGTCCGGGCGATCCTGCTCCCAGGTGGGGCCGGCGGCAGCGATGGCGCCGAGTACCAACATCGCGCACAGCCAGTGCACCGGGCGCAGGCGCTGCCGGTCCTGCGGAGTGACCAGCAGATGTGGCAGCAGGTGTTCGGCGATATTGCCGCGCAGCCGTCGCTGCAGGTCGCGGCCGCGCCGCCAGATCGGCGGCAGCAGCGCAGCGCACAGCGCGAGTAGCAGCCACAGTGGGCGCAGGAAGTGCAAGTCACTGAGATTGATGTCCATCTCAGGCCTCCTGCCGCTGGCGGGCAAGCGCCAGTCGCGGGCGCAGCAGGGCGCCGAGGTGATACAGCGCCAACAGGGCCAGCGCCGCGCCCAGCGGCCAATGGAACAACTCGCGTTGCGGCTGATGGCTGAGGGTTTTCACCTGATGCGGGGTGAGGCGGTCGAGGGTGCTGTAGACCTGGTCCAGCGCGGTGCGGTCTTCGGCGCGGAAAAACTGCCCGCCGGTAGTCTGGGCGATTTGTTGCAGCCCGTGCAGATTGACCTGCGCCTCGCCGGAGGCCGTCGGGTCGCCGATGCCGATGGTGTGGATCACCACGCCCTTGTTGGCGGCCATCTCGGCAGCATGATCGGGGGTGATCGCGCTGCTGGTGTCATTGCCGTCGGTGAGCAGGATCAGCACCTTTTGCTGTTCGTGCGCCTTGTCCAGCAACTTCAGGCTCAAGCCGATAGCATCACCGATGGCGGTATTGGGCCCGGCCATGCCGATGCCCGTGTCAGCCAGCAACAGCGAAAGGCTGGCGTGATCGAGGGTCAGCGGCGCCTGCGGATAGGCGCCGCTGCCGAACACGATCAGACCGATGCGGTCGTCCTTGCGCTTGTCGATAAAGCCTTGCACCACCTGTTTGACGGCAGCCAGGCGATTGATTTTCTGGCCGTCGGCATTAGTGAAATCTTCGGTTTCCATCGACTGCGAGATGTCGATGGCGAGCATCAGGTCGCGTACCGGTTGCTGACGCTCGATGGGTTTTTCGACGAATACCGGTCGGGCGGCGGCGAGCAGGATCAGTGTCCAGACCAGCAGGTTCAGCAGCAGTTGCCAACGGTTGTGGCGATTACCGACCCGGCTCGGCGTCTCACCGACCGCGCGGCTCATGGCCCCGAAAAACGGCACACGCACGGCGCTGCGCGCTTCCTGATACGCCGGCAGGTAACGATAGGCCAACCACGGCAGCGGCAGCAGGAGCAATAGCCACGGGTAATCAAGCTGCCACATGGTGCTGCTCCACCCAGTGTTGGCAGGTGTCGAACAGCGCCTGACGCTGTTCGGCGGGGATGGCGCGCAGGGTGGCGTCGGGGGCGTAGGCGAGTTGGGCGAGTTTATCGCTGAAGTCATCGGGCAGACTGGTTTTGCAGTGCTGCTGCAGAAAGGCTTGCCACTCATCTCTCCCCAGCGCCGCCGGCCCCTGTGGGAGCGGGCTTGCTCGCGAAAGCGCTGTGTCAGGCGCCATCAATGTTGGATGTGCCGACGCCTTCGCGAGCAAGCCCGCTCCCACAGGGGGTGTGTTCCAATTCCGGGCTTGGGTCGGCATCGAAAGCGCCACGCGTTTGAGCAGTTCGGGCAACTCGCGCAGAGCGTTCAAGTCATCACTGCGCCCACGCAACTGCGCCAATCGCACCAGCGCCTCGCGCCGATACTGATCCCGCCGCCATTGCCCATAACGTCGCACGCCAACTATCAGCGCCAGCACAACCAACAGCGCGAGCAACACCCACCAACCCCAGGTCTGCGGCGCATAACTGACCGGCGCCGGCAGGCTCAGCTCCTTGAGCTGGCTGATGTCGGGGATATTCGGGTTCATCGCCGCGGGCCGGCAGACTTGCCAAGCTCGGCACGCAATTGCGTGTGGGCCTCTTCGGCGGTGCTGAACATCATCAGCGGCACCTGACTGCGGCGCAGCAGGGTGGCGACATCCTTGAGCCGGCCACCGAGGTAATCGCCCAATGGCTGATGCACGCTGCGTTTGTCGACGGCCAGTTCCACCTGCAATTGGCCCTGGGTGATGAGCAGTCGTCCGTTGCTCGGCAGTTTCAAGGCCAGTGGGTCGTAGACTTGCAGGGCGATCACGTCGTTGTGCGCGCGCAGTTGCCGCATCAATTGCAAGGTGCGCTCACCGGCGCCTGCGAAGTCGCTGACGATGCAGATCAAATGGTCATGCCCGGCCAGTGCGAGGCAGCGCTGCAAGGCCTTGTCCAGTTGATCCTCGTCTTCGGCGTCGGGGTTGGCCGCGTTCAGCGCCTGATTCTGTTGTGCCACGCGGCTGAGCAAGGCTTCAACCCGTTTGCGGCTGCGTAACGGCGCGATGCTGTCGATGCGTTGATCGTTGAACACCAGACCGCCGACCCGGTCACCGGCGTTGAACACCATCCACGCCGCCAGCGCCGCGAGTTCGGCGGCGAGGGCGGATTTGAAGCTGCGTTGCGAGCCGAAGAACATCGACATGCGCTGATCGACCACGACCAACGCCGGGCGATCGCGCTCTTCGGTGAAGGTGCGTACCACCGGTTTGCCGGTGCGCAGCGAGGCGCGCCAGTCGAGGTGGCGTAAATCATCACCGGGCTGATAGCGGCGCAGCTCATCGAAGTTCAGACCACGGCCACGCAGGCGCGAGGCATGGTTGCCGGCGAGGATGCTGCCCTGGGGCTGGCGCGCCAGAAAGCTCAGGTCACGGGCCTTGAATTCCAGCGCCATCAATTGCGCCAGAGACACGTAGACCAGGCCATCCGTGTTCATGCCGGAATCGCCACTTTATCCAGCAAACGGTCGAGCACCTGATCGGCAGTCACGCCATCCGCGACCGCGTCGTAGCTCAATTGCAGGCGATGGCGCAACACCGGATGCACCACGGCGCGCACGTTGTCCGGCGAGACGAAATCCTGGCCCTGCAACCACGCATCGGCCCGGGCGCAACGGTCCAGGCCGATGCCGCCCCGGGGGCTGGCGCCAATGCTGATCCAGCGTCCGAGGTCTGCGTCGTAATCGGCCGGGTGGCGAGTGGCGTTGATCAGGTCAATCAGGTAGCGGTCGATGGCGGGTGAAACATGCACCGCGCTGACTTCCTTGCGCGCGGCGAAGATCACTGCCTGCGAAAGACTGAAGCCCTTGCTCGGCGCGGTGTTCGCGCCCTGGGCAAACTCTTCGGCGCGCAACAGGCGCAACACCTGGCTTTCGTTGTCGGCGCTGGGGTAATCCAGCAGCACCTTCATCAGGAACCGGTCCATCTGCGCTTCCGGCAGCGGATAGGTGCCTTCCTGTTCGATCGGGTTTTGTGTCGCCACTACAATGAACAGCTCCGGCAGCAGGTGACTTGTGCCAGCCACGGTAATCTGCCGCTCTTCCATGGCTTCGAGCAGCGCGGCCTGCACTTTGGCCGGAGCGCGGTTGATCTCGTCGGCAAGGATCAGATTGCCGAACAGCGGCCCTTGCTGGAAGCGGATCTCGTTTTGTCCGGCGACCTGATGCAGCACTTCCGCGCCGGTGATGTCCGAGGGCAACAAGTCCGGGGTGAACTGGATGCGGCTCATCTTCGCGTCCAGGTGTGTGGCCAGCGCCTTGACCGTGCGCGTCTTGGCCAGCCCCGGCAGGCTTTCCAGCAGCAAATGCCCGTTGGCCAGCAGGCCCAGGAGGATCTGTCGAATGACCTGATCCTGGCCGAGTACGGCTTCGGCGATGCTCGCTTGCAGGGCGTTGAGATCGGTGAGTGCGGTCATGGGACAGTCCTTTGTGGCCGGTCTAGAAAAACGCCAGGGTCATGTTGACGGCAATGCCGTTGCCTTCAGGGCGGTTCTTGGTGTCGAACTCCGGCACCCAGCGCGCACTGAAGCTCGCCTGGGCGTCGGCGAATTTACCGGCCCATGCCACCACCGGACCGGCGCCCACCGAGCGGCCACGGAAGCCATTCAGGCTGTCGGCGGTCTGGCCCTTGTCATCGGTGACCTGCTGGATATAGCCGGCCGCCAGGCCGGCGCTCCAGCCACTGCCGAAACCGTGGGTCCACAAGGCATCGAGGGTGAAGATGTTGCCGTTGCGATAATCGGTGGCGGTGTTTTCGGTGTAGAACTCCAAGCCACTGGACAGGGTGAACTCGCCACCCTTGCCATCCAGATGGGTGAAGGCCACGGTGGGCATGAACGTGTAGTTGTTCTGCCCCGGGTTGGCCAGGCGATTGTCGTTGTAGGCGCCGGTCGGCACGTAGATCGGCAGGGAGAACGCGATGTGGTTCAACTCGTCGAAGTGGTAGCCGGCGGCAATCGGGGTGACCAGCGCGTCAGCGAACTGGGTGCCGGAATCGCTGGTGCCAAGGGTGCGTCCGCGCGGGCCGGTGATGGCCGCGTCGATGTCGGTGTACTGCAGCGGAACACCGATTGCCGAGGCGAAGTTCCATGGGCCTTTGCCGGTGTCCCAGATGTGCGTCAGGTTGGTCATGGTGTAGGAGACTTTCATGTCGATCCCGGCACTGACTTCACCGGAAATCGGCGCGCCGCGACTGCCCTTGAGCGATCCGTCGTACCAGATGCTGGTCACCGAGACGACCCAGCCCGGTTCCGGCGGGATGATCCCGGCGTTGGAATACACCTGTTGCCCGGTGATCGGCCGGCCCACGCCGCCCTCGGCTGCATAGAGTTGAGTACTGCCGATCATGCACAGCGCCAGCAGCGGACGCACAACGTTAGGCTTGACCATCACTGGCTCCGTTTATTGTTTTGAGTTGACCGGGGTGAGCAACGGCATTTTCCACTCGCCGCTGGCCACTTCCGGTTTCGGCAGGTACAGGCGCAACACGCCGTAGAACGGCCCGTTCGGTGCCGGCAGCCAGTTGGCTTGCTTGTCCTTGCCGGGATTGTTGTGCTGCACGTAGAGGGTCAGTCCGCCGTCGGCATCGAGCTTGAGATCCGGCAGCATTCGCGAGTTGATCAGGTAGCGATTGAGCGGGTTGGCCACCAGTAATTTGCTCTTGCCGTCGTACATTGTCAGCGACCAGAAGGCGTCGGCCGGAGGCAGGGCGCCCTTGTCGAAATGCAGGGTGTAGTCGTGTTTCGCTGCGTCGGCCGGCTGGCCGTCCTTGTCGACGAAATAGCCGATGTAGTTCGCCTCTTCGGCAGAGTTGCCGAAGATGCCCATGTTGGCGCCGGCGTAGCGATACAGGTAATTGCCCTTGAGGTGATCGCGGGTGCCAAACAGGTCACCGCTGCTGATTTCGTGCGTGTCGACCTTGTCTTTCTTGAACGCGGCGAATTCGGCCTTGGCGTCACTGATGCCGTCTTCGAGGGCCTTGCGTTGCTCGGCGCTGAGTTTTTTCAGGTCGAATGGCTGACCGGCGCCGATGCCGATTTTGGCGAAGCGTGCGAGCAGGTCTTTTTCAACATCCTGCGGCGGGGTGAAAGCGAGCATGAAGTTCAGGTAGCGGAACAGCTCCGGGGTTTCGCTCATGGTCGGCGTCGGTTTCGGCCAACTGACTTTCGGTGCCGGCGCCGGGGCTTTCTGCTTTACGTAGTGGCTTAGGGGTTCGACCTTGTAGCCTTTCTGGATCTGCTTGACCTTGCCCAGATCTTTTTCGTCGAACAGCTGCGTGCGATACAGCGCGTAGGCGATGTTGCTTTCGCTGCGCACCAGCCGGTCGATGTTGATCGGTTGCTGACCCTGCCAGTCAGGCCCGGCGATCATGAAGTGGCCACCGTTATTACCGGTACTGCGGGTGCCCAGGTAAGCGAAGTTCTGCGTGTAGGCATCGATCAGTTGCACTGAGTAATAACGGTGCTCTTCGATCGGCGGCAAGGTCAGGATCAGCGGTTCGCTGCGCAAGTCCATCCAGACGAACGAGTAGGGCGTGTCGGCGTTCGGCGTGACGAACGCGGTGTCCTTGGCAGTGAAAGCCTTGGCAGTGTTGCCGATCTGGTTGAACGGTGCCTTGAAGTTCGGGCTCTTGCTGTCCACGGCCTGGGTGTACAGGGTCTTGTACATCTCCACGATCGGGAAGCCATAGAGATACGCGTCCTTGGCGATGCCCCGGGTCTCTTCGGGGCTGGCGCTGAAATCGGCCCAGGCGCTGCTGCTCAAGGCGAGGGTCAGGCCGGTCAGCAATAGATTGCGTGCGTTCATACGGCGTCCTTATTCATTGCACGACAGTGATGTCATCGAGTTTCCAGCTCTTGTCGAAATAGGCTTCGGTCGGCGCGTACAGGCGGAAATAGCTGAACCAGTGCTTGCCGGGTAGCGTTTGCACCCAGTTGCTCTCGAAGCCTTTGGGTGCGGTCGGGCCGAAGTACAGGTCCACCGAGCCGTCGGCGTTCTTTTTCAAGTCCTGACGCGAGGACAGGTCGGCCTTGCGCTGCGGGTTGTCGATCAGGCAACGGCTGTCGATGTCGTAGACGGTCATCGACCAGAACTGCTTGGCCGGCGGGTTGGCGTCGACGTGCAGGCGATAGGTCTTGCCGCCGTCGAGCCAGTCACCCTTGGCGTCGGTGTAGGCGCCGAGGTAGGTCTGGCCGAGACCCGGTGTTTTGGAGACCATGCCTTTGGTGTTGGTCACCGCTTCGTAGAACCAGGCGCTGCGTTCCCACAACTGGTCGTAAAAGGCCACGCGTTGCGACGGTTCGGCGATGTTCAGCACCGTGTCCCAATGCCGGTCGGGCCAGTACTGCGCGTCAGGAAAACGCTTGGCAAAGGTGTTGGCCTTGGCGATCAGTTCACCGACCTGCGCGCCGGACTCCAGGGCCTGACGCTGCTGGGTGTTGGGGTTGAACGGTTTGTCCTTCTCGATGCCGAGACTGGCGAGCATCGCCATGTAGAAGCGGTCACGTTCGTTGACCGGTTCTTTCTGGATGATCTGGTGCAGCCGCTGCCAGTAAGCGATGCCGCGCGGCTGGGTACCCGACCACTTTTTACCGTCAGGCGACAGCAGGCGGGTCTTGCTCGGCTCGGCACGTTTGGCGTACGGGTACATCTTGAATTGCTCGACCAGCGCCTTGCCTTTGGCCGGATCCGGATCCAGCACCCGGAAGCCCACCAGCACGTTCATGGTTTCCGATTTGGCCAGGTAATACTTGTCGGCATCCGCCGGTGGCTCCACGCCCGGTGGCAGCACCAGGTATTTGCCGCCCTGGCCTTTGTCCGGGCCGGTCTGGCCCATGTCGATGATCGCCCGCTGCCAGAAATCGCCGATGCCACCGGCGGTCGGTCCCGGTGGCAGTTCAATCACCAGCGGCCCGGTTTCGCTGAGGTCGACGAAACCGAGAATGTACGGCGTGGTGGCGTTGGCGGTGATCACGCCGAGCTTGTCTTCGTAGTTGTTGAGCACCATCAGATCGCCGCTGCGCGCGCCGAGCTTGTCGCGAAACTCTTCCTGCCATTGCGCGTAGGACACCAGCGGCAAGGCCCACAGATAGCTCTGGGTCGCCTGCTGGAAATCCAGCTCGGCGTAGAGTTTGGCGATTGACTCGTGGGCCGGCAGTTCGCCTTCCATGGCGATCTTGCCGATACGGGTGTCGAGCTCCTGAGCACCGACGCCGCAGCTGGCGAACAGGGTCATCAGGCTGAAACCGGCGGCGCGTAAAGCGATGTGCATGGCGATGTCCTTATTTTCCGAATGTCACGTTGATCCCGGCGAACAGGGTGAACTGCGGCACACCATCGCCTTTGCGTTCGACGGTCCACTGCGGTTCGAGGAAGGCGTTGAGAATATTGCTGCCAGACTTCCAGACCTTGCCCGCACCCAGGCCGATCGGGATGTAGTGCGTGTTGTTCTTCAGGTCGAAAGTCCAGGTGCCGGTGGAGCGCAGGTACCAGCCCTTGTCGAGGTTATGAATGATGAAGGGTTGCAGGGTTGCGGTTTCGACATGCGCGCGGTCGTGGTCACCGGCAAACGAACTCTGGTACTGCACCAGCGCACCGAGCAGGCCACGCGGCGACGAATCAATCGCCACGGCGGCGAGGCCGGCCTGCCACTTGCCGGTGCCCAGTTCATCCTCGGCGGCGGTCGGCGCGGTGATCTGCGGGCCGATGCCCAACTGCACGCCGTCGGTCTTGAGCAGGAAGATGTCGAACAGGTTGAGGTCGCCGATGCCGGTGCTGTAGCCGCCGTGCGGATTGGGGCGGGTGCTGATCGGCATCGTTGCGCGCAGCAGTTGCGGGACGCTGATGAAATCGTTGGGCGCAATCGGCAAGGTGCCGCGCAGCAAGGCATCGTTGGTGTGCAGGTTGCTGTCGAACAGCTTCGGCGTGTAGTAATCCTGCAGGTTGGCGCCGGGCGCCAGGTTCAGCGGGTTGTTGCTTTTGTTGGCCTCCTCGGCGTTATTCGCAAAGGCACAAACCACAGGCGCCAGCGAACTCGCCAGCAGCAAGGCGCGAATCCCCAATTTTTTCGACATGGTCCCCGTTTCCCTGGTGGCTACTGCATGGACGACCCGGCACTTCTCGGCCGTTGGACGTATTTCCTTTTTTATCAAGCCTGTAGGACACGTCTGATTGACGCTAGCAGCTAATGGGGAGTTAGCCAGTCGAAGGGATTAATTCTTTGGTTTTGTGTACGGCTTCGCAGTCGAATGGTGAACTGATCAATTAAATGTGTGTTGTCAGTGCTGACGCTTTCGCGGGCAAGCCACGCTCCCACAGGTATCGAGTCGGTCACAGGATTTGTGAACGCTTCAATACCTGTGGGAGCGTGGCTTGCCCGCGATGGCAATTTCGAATTCAACGTGGCGTTGGATCAGGCATTTTTCTTCGCTTGCTCGCGAACACGCTCTTCCTGCGCCCGCGCCTCAGGAGTGAACTCGGCGCCGAAGTCCTCGGCGGAGAAAATCTGGCGGATCTCGATATCAGAATCGCCCGGCATCGGATTCGGGCAGCGCTTGACCCATTCGATGGCTTCTTCCTTCGACTTCACTTCCCAGATCCAGTACCCGGCTACCAGCTCCTTGGTTTCGATGAACGGGCCATCGATGACCGTGCGCTTGTCGCCGGAGAAATGCACGCGCGCGCCTTTGCTGCTCGGGTGCAGGCCATCGGCGTCGATGAGGATGCCGGCATTGACCAGTTCTTCGTTGAAGTTGCCCATGGCGGTGATCAGTTCTTCACTGGGCATGATGCCGGCTTCGGAGTCGGCGCTGGCTTTGACAAGAATCATGAATCGCATGGTGGTTTCTCCAGGGAATGGGGGGATTCATGGTTTAGTCGAATGGGCCGCGCATGAATCGACAGGTGTCTGAATAAAAGACGCAAAGCTGCGCTTTAACAAACGCAATCCGACACGCTGCAACTGCCAATGCAGGAGCTGCCGCAAGCTGCGATCTTTCGCTCCTGTCGTTAAAAACCAACATCACAAGATCGCAGCCTGCGGCAGCTCCCCGTGCGTATTTCAATTCAGGATGTTTAAACGTTGTTTCGATTTTGCGGAGAGTTCCCACAAGGTTTTCAGGTTGTCCGTCGGACGTCGGGTCTCTAGCCTGTGTTCGTCGCTGCCAATTCAGCGACCGGGACTGGAAACCCCGATGGGTATTAGTGGCGCGTACACGCCTTTCATAACGTATCCTTGCGCACTTCGAATGTGTGCACTCCGTTATGGCGGCTGTGCGCGGGGGACCTTCGGGTCGTCCGGGTCGCCGCTGCCCGGGTTTCCAACCTGCGTACAGCTGCCACCTCTTCGTCCGGAAACCGAAGGGGGCAGCTCCGACTATTCAGTGGAGTTACACCATGAAAAAACCAACACCCAACCCCCCAGAGTCAGGCGCCGACACCACAACCCCTTACGCCTCAGTCGTCAGTAAAAAACTCCACGAAGCCGCCGACCGCGCCCTCGACTACTACCTCAATCCCGCCGCCCGTATCATGTCCAGCGCCAACGAGCCTGAGTCCATGTACCTCGCCAATCCCAGGTACAACACCGAATCTCTTCTAGCCAACGCCAGCGAAACACTCGGCTCGGCCAGCGAGATGCTCATCAACTTCGCTGCCTCGCTGGAAACCTCCCAGCGCAAAACAGCACTGGGTATTGCTCAGGTCGTCATGCTGGGCGAGTTAGCGGTAAATCAAGCACTGGATCACGTAGAACTTAAAGACTGATTGATCATGATCCTTCCCGCGCGCAGCAAAGCAATGCAGCCCTTGACGCTCTGCGTCAGATTCGTGAGTTGGCGCGCGGAGCTCTCTTGTTACATTCCTTTACCGCGCGTTGGAACGGTCAACGACCAACCAAAAAAGACTCTAGCCGGTCGTATTTTCTATCCAGTTCGCAGGTGACATGGATACCCTGTTTTCCAAAACAAGATCGGGTAACATCCGCAGGTCGTGATATTCAATGGAGAGAAACGATGGCAGGAAAGCCAGTCGCAAGGCTCGGAGATCCAGGTAGTCATGGTGGAAATATCAGCACTGGATCAAGTCCTATTTTTGTTAACTCGACTCCCGTAGCTTTGGTAGGAGATATCTATTCCTGCCCGATTCACGGCAGTAATCCCATAACAACGGGCGCCCCCCATGTTTTTGGGTTGGGAAAGGACGTTGCCCATGTCGGTTCCCAAACGGCATGTGGAGCGACGATTACTGCTGGATCACCCGACACCTTCGTCGGTGATTCTGGTAGTGCTCCCGCCAGCTTCTTCTCGCAGTTTCTGAAAGAAAAGACTTTCGTCGAGTTTCAGTTGCTTAATGAAAGAGATGAACCTGTAGCCAACGAGGCGTATGAATTGACGCTTCCCGATGGAACCTTGATGACTGGCGTCCTCGACGAAAATGGCTTTGTGCATGTTGCAAATATTCCCAGGGGGAGTTGCAGCATAAAGTTTCCGAAACTTGAAGATACGGAACATCTTTAATGGTTCAGTCTACTAAAACTACCAGCACAACCCATGCAGCAAAAAATACAGGCGCACCAGGGAAAACCACAAAAACCAATCAGGTGGTCGTATCCGGTGCGTATATGGAAGTGCTGGTGGGTGGTCCCTACACCCGCGATAAAGAAGAGCATCCTTTCGGGCACGCGGCTTTACACGTGGTGGTCGGTAGCAAAGACATTACTTATGACTTTGGTCGCTATGGAAAAACCTGGGGCACGTTCGATAGCGAGGGCGAAGGCGTGTTGAACGTCTGGACGTCCTTCAAAGCGTATATCTCTGGTGAAAACAGTTTGGGGCGTACAACAACAGGTTTTGTTTATTTTTTGGAAAATGCAAAAGCCGAAGCTGTGATCGCTCATTTCGACGGTATTGTCGCCCAGCAAAAAGAACAGCGAAAAAAGACTGCCTCATCAGCTCGGTATGTCTTGCCATCGAACTATCATCCGACTACGAATAACTGCACAACCGTGACAATTGCAGGAGCAAAGGTTTCGGGAAAGTCAATTGTGCAGAACCCGGCTAAATTCAATGAGATGCGTGGTCTTTCTTTCATCGAAAGACAGGCAGCGCGTACGCAAAGTAGTCCGAAGGACGGTATTTTCATGCCGGCGGATTTACAAGCCATGCTCGAAGCAAATACCGAGGCCCCCTATGATAAGAAAAATATTTACAAATAGACGTCTTGGCCTATGGCTGGTGGCGGTTTTATCCGTCAATGCGATTTTTTTGGGTTTTCTGATTTTTGGCGATATTGCGAAGGGGCACAATATGAAAATGATCAAAACTAAAGAACCGTTGCTGATTGAAGGGCCAAACGGCGACGAGAATTACTATGTCCTGCCTTTGGGTACTACCCTTTATCACGATAAAAGCTTTCCTGAAGGGCATGACCGTTATGTGGTGTATCTCAATCATAAAGGTGCAATTGCACACGAAGAAGTACCCATGAAGCCTGAGTATGGCGGTTCATTTATAGATCCGCTCTGGCTGACCAATGTTGATGAGGAAACCTTGAAAGAAATTTTCAAACGGTTTCCGCTCTCCAAAACCGATATTGCCGCTGCTATCAAGGCCAATGAAATAACCAAGGATGATCTAGCCGACATCATCCGATCCATGCCCGACTGACCAAATCTTTTAGCTGTCGGTGAAACGAAGCTGCGATCTTTTGATCTTGATGAAAAGATAAAGTCAAAAGATCGCAGCCTGCGGCAGCTCCTACAGGGGGGCTTGGGTTGTATACAATTTTTTGCGCAGGCCCCTGACAATTTTCAAGCGGGGCATAGGTCGTCGGACAATTTCGTGGTTAACTTCGGCCTCTTGCATGCTTTCCAATCAAAACATCAGAAGGACTCAAGTCATGGCTCAAGTCACCCTCAAAGGCAACCCGGTTCAAGTCAACGGCCAGTTGCCACAAGCCGGTTCCAAGGCGCCAGCCTTTTCTCTGGTTGCCGGCAATCTGTCCGACGTCACCCTGAAAGACTTCGCCGGCAAGCGCAAAGTGCTGAACATCTTCCCAAGCGTTGATACCCCAACCTGCGCTACCTCCGTGCGCAAGTTCAACGCTCAGGCCAACGAACTGGCCAACACCGTGGTGCTGTGCATCTCGGCTGACCTGCCATTCGCCCAAGCCCGCTTCTGCGGCGCCGAAGGCCTGGAAAACGTGCAGAACCTGTCGACCCTGCGCGGCGCCGAGTTCATCGAGAACTACGGTGTAGCCATCGCTGACGGCCCACTCAAAGGCCTGACCGCCCGCGCCGTGGTGGTGCTGGACGAGAACGACAACGTGCTGCACAGCGAGCTGGTCAAGGAAATCGCTGAAGAGCCGAACTACGACGCAGCACTCGCCGTACTGAAATAAGCGCTTTTACAATTGTTAACGGCCTGGCCCTGTCCAGGCCGTTTTCATTTGTGTATCAGTGTCTTGGCTCACACCTTGTAACGTAAGTTGAAAGTAAATAGCCGGTAAAGCTGCTTTGCTTAAGTCCCGTCAGTGCTTATCGTTCAGCCTCCCGTAAAAAGAAGCCCACGCGCCCAATGGTAAATCACTCCATGCAATCGTCCTCCCGTAACTCTCGTCGCTGGCTGTTGAGCCTGCTTGTGCTGCTGATCATCGCCGCTTTGTGCTGGAAATTCTGGCCCGCCGGTTCAGCCCACAAGGAGGGCGCGCAGAAAGCTGCTGCCGGCCACACCGGGCGTTCGGGGATGATGCGGCCGGGCTTCGGCGGGGCGGCCGGGCCGATTCCGGTGCGTGTGGCACCGGCGGTCACGGGTGACTTCCCGCTTTATTACAAGGCACTGGGTACGGTCACCGCGCTCAATACCATCAATGTGCGCAGCCGGGTGGGCGGCGAACTGGTGAAGATCAATTTCGAAGAAGGGCAGATGGTCAAGGCCGGCGACCTGCTGGCAGAGATCGATCCGCGTCCTTATCAGAATGCCTTGCTCCAGGCTGAAGGCACCTTGCTGCAGAATCAGGCGCAGTTGAAAAACGCACAGGTCGACGTCGAGCGTTATCGTGGCCTGTATAAGGAAGACAGTATCGCCAAGCAGACCCTGGACACCGCCGAAGCGCTGGTCGGCCAGTATCTGGGCACGGTCAAGACCAATCAGGCGGCGGTCAACGACGCCAAACTCAATCTCGAATTCACCAAGATCCGCGCACCGATTGCCGGTCGCGTCGGCCTGCGTCAGCTCGACGTCGGCAACCTGGTGGCGGCGAACGACACCACGTTCCTCGCCGTCATTACCCAGACACAACCAATCAGCGTGGTGTTCACCCTGCCGGAGAACAATCTGGAAACCGTGCTGGCGCGTTACCACGGCGGCGCCAAACTGCCCGCTGAGGCATGGGATCGCGGCGACACCAAAATCCAGGCCACCGGCGTCCTGCAAAGCCTCGACAACCAGATCGACGTCACCACCGGGACCCTGAAGTTCAAGGCCCGTTACGATAACCGCGACCAGTCGCTGTTCCCCAATCAGTTCGTCAACGTGCACCTGTTGGCCGACACCCTCAAGGGTGTAGTGCTGGCACCGTCGGCAGCCATCCAGTTCGGCACCAATGGCACCTTCGTCTATGCAATGGACGGCGACAAGAAAGTCACCATCCGCCAACTGAAGATCGGCGCGAGCGATGGCAACAACACGGTGATCACCGAAGGTCTCGCCGCGGGCGACCGCGTGGTGCTCGAAGGCACCGACCGCTTGAAGGAGGGCAGTGAAGTCGAAGTGGTCAACGACAGCAATGACGTGCCGACCACCCCGACCGAACACCTGCAAGGCAAGCCCGCTGCCAGCGCGCATGACACCGCCTCTACAGACAAGGCCAAGAAGGGCGCATGAACATTTCGCGGCTGTTCATCCTCCGTCCGGTAGCCACCACCCTGAGCATGCTGGCCATTGTTCTGGCCGGCCTGATTGCCTATCGCCTGCTGCCGGTCTCGGCGCTGCCGCAGGTCGATTACCCGACCATTCGCGTCATGACCCTGTACCCCGGCGCCAGTCCGGACGTGATGACCAGTGCCGTGACCGCGCCGCTCGAGCGCCAGTTCGGGCAAATGCCCGGCCTGACGCAAATGGCCTCGACCAGCTCCGGAGGCGCTTCGGTGCTGACCTTGCGTTTCAGCCTCGACATCAACATGGACGTCGCCGAACAGCAGGTGCAAGCCGCGATCAACGCCGCGACCAATCTGCTGCCAACCGATTTGCCGGCACCACCGGTGTACAACAAGGTCAACCCGGCGGACACCCCGGTGCTGACCCTGGCGATCACTTCAAAAACCATGCTCCTGCCCAAGCTCAATGACCTGGTCGACACGCGCATGGCGCAGAAGATCGCCCAGATCAGCGGCGTCGGCATGGTCAGCATTGCCGGCGGTCAGCGTCAGGCAGTGCGGATCAAGGTCAACCCGGAAGCCCTGGCGGCGAACAGCCTGAACCTCGAAGACGTGCGCACCCTGATCGGCGCGTCCAACGTCAACCAGCCGAAAGGTAACTTCGACGGTCCGACGCGGGTCTCGATGCTCGACGCCAACGACCAACTGACGTCGCCCAAGGACTACGCCAACCTGATCCTCGCCTACAAGAACGGCGCGCCGCTGCGCCTGAAGGATGTGGCGGAAATCGTCGATGGCGCGGAGAACGAACGTCTCGCCGCGTGGGCCAACCAGAATCAGGCGGTGCTGCTGAACATCCAGCGTCAACCGGGCGCCAACGTGATCGAGGTGGTCGACCGGATCAAGGCCTTGCTGCCGAGCATCACCGACAACCTGCCGGCCGGCCTCGACGTCACCGTGCTCACCGACCGCACCCAGACCATCCGCGCCTCGGTCACTGACGTGCAGCACGAACTGTTGATCGCCATTGCGTTGGTGGTGATGGTGACGTTCCTCTTTCTGCGGCGTGCCAGCGCGACGATCATTCCGTCGGTAGCGGTGCCGCTGTCGCTGATCGGTACGTTTGGCGTGATGTATCTCGCCGGGTTCTCGGTCAACAACCTGACCTTGATGGCGCTGACCATCGCCACTGGTTTTGTGGTCGACGATGCGATTGTGATGCTGGAAAACATCGCGCGCTTCATTGAAGAAGGGGACAGCCCGATGCAGGCCGCGCTCAAAGGCGCGAAGCAGATCGGCTTCACCCTGATCTCCCTGACCCTGTCGCTGATTGCGGTACTGATTCCGCTGCTGTTCATGGCCGACGTGGTCGGGCGGCTGTTTCGCGAATTCGCCATCACTCTGGCGGTGGCGATCCTTATTTCGCTGGTGGTCTCGCTGACCCTGACGCCGATGATGTGCGCGCGACTGCTCAAGCGTGAACCGCAAGAACACGAGCAGGGCCGTTTCTACCGGGCCAGTGGCGCATTCATCGACTGGATGATCGCTGCTTACGGGCGCAAGTTGCAGTGGGTGCTGAAGCACCAGCCGCTGACCCTGATGGTGGCCATCGGTACCCTGGCGCTGACCGTGTTCCTTTATATGGTTGTACCCAAGGGCTTCTTCCCGGTGCAGGACACCGGGGTGATCCAGGGCATTTCCGAGGCGCCGCAGTCGATTTCCTTCGCGGCCATGGGCGAGCGTCAGCAGGCGCTGGCCAAGGTGATTCTCGAAGATCCGGCGGTTGAAAGCCTGTCGTCCTACATCGGTGTCGACGGCGACAACGCCACGCTCAACAGCGGGCGCCTGCTGATCAATCTCAAACCGCACGGCCAGCGTGATCTGAGCGCCACGCAGGTGATCGCGCGCCTGCAACCGCAACTGGACAAGCTGGTCGGCATCCGCCTGTTCATGCAGCCGGTGCAGGATTTGACCATCGAGGATCGGGTCAGCCGGACCCAGTACCAGTTCAGCATGTCTTCGCCGGATGCAGAATTGCTCAGTCAGTGGAGCGGGCGTCTGGTCGAGGCCTTGGCCCAGCGTCCGGAGTTGACCGACGTTGCCAGTGACTTGCAGGACAAGGGCCTGCAGGTCTATCTGGTGATCGACCGCGACGCGGCCTCGCGCCTTGGCGTTTCGGTGCAGAACATCACCGATGCGCTGTACGACGCCTTCGGCCAGCGGCAGATCTCGACCATTTACACCCAGGCCAGCCAGTACCGCGTTGTGTTGCAAGCGCAGGCCGGGGAGAAGATCGGGCCGGCGGCGCTGGATCAGATTCACGTCAAGACCACTGACGGTGCGCAGGTGCGCCTGTCGAGCCTGGCCCATGTCGAGGAGCGTCAGGCGCAACTGGCGATTACCCACATCGGTCAGTTCCCGGCGGTGATGATGTCGTTCAACCTGGCGCCCGGCGTGGCGCTGGGGCATGCGGTGGACATCATCGATCAAGTGCAGAAGGACATCGGCATGCCGATTGGTGTGCAGACCCAGTTCCAGGGCGCGGCCGAAGCGTTCCAGGCGTCGTTGTCGAGCACCTTGCTGCTGATTCTGGCAGCGGTGGTGACCATGTACATCGTGCTCGGCGTGCTTTACGAAAGTTACATCCACCCGATCACCATTCTCTCGACCCTGCCATCGGCGGCGGTCGGTGCCTTGCTGGCGTTGCTGCTCAGCGGCAATGACCTGGGCATGATCGCGATCATCGGCATCATCCTGCTGATCGGTATCGTCAAGAAGAACGCGATCATGATGATCGACTTCGCCCTCGACGCCGAACGCACGCAGGGCATGGCGCCGGAGCAGGCGATCTATCAGGCGGCGCTGCTGCGTTTCCGGCCGATTCTGATGACCACCCTGGCCGCACTGTTCGGCGCGGTGCCATTGATGCTCGCCACCGGTTCCGGGGCGGAACTGCGTCAGCCACTGGGTCTGGTGATGGTCGGCGGTTTGCTGGTGAGCCAGGTGCTGACCCTGTTCACCACGCCGGTGATCTACCTGTACTTCGACCGTCTGGGTCGGCGCTTTGGCAAAACCAATGCCGAAGAGGTACCGGTATGACTGTCTGGACACATTCCCCCTGTGGGAGCGGGCTTGCTCGCGAAAGCGCTGTATCAGGCGACATGAATGTTGAATGTCAGACCGTATTCGCGAGCAAGCCCGCTCCCACAAGGGACTGGTGTGATGTTGGGGATTGCGGTCAATGAACCTCTCCGGTCCTTTCATCAAGCGCCCGGTCGCGACCATGCTCCTGAGCCTGGCGATCATGCTATTGGGCGGTGTCAGCTTCGGCCTGTTGCCGGTGTCGCCGCTGCCGCAAATGGATTTCCCGGTGATCGTGGTCCAGGCCAGCCTGCCCGGTGCCAGCCCCGAGGTGATGGCGTCCACGGTGGCGACGCCACTGGAGCGCTCGTTCGGCGCGATTGCCGGTGTCAACACCATGAGCAGCCGTTCCAGCCAGGGTTCGACCCGGGTCATTCTGCAATTCGACCTCGACCGCGACATCAACGGCGCGGCGCGGGAAGTGCAGGCGGCGATCAACGCTTCGCGCAACCTGTTGCCGAGCGGGATGCGCAGCATGCCGACCTACAAGAAGGTCAACCCGTCGCAGGCGCCGATCATGGTGCTGTCGCTGACCTCGGACGTGCTGGAAAAAGGCCAGCTCTATGACCTGGCCTCGACCATCCTCTCGCAGAGCCTGTCCCAGGTGCAGGGCGTAGGTGAAGTGCAGATCGGCGGCAGTTCGCTGCCGGCGGTGCGCATCGAACTCGAACCGCAGGCGCTGAACCAGTACGGCGTGGCGCTCGATGATGTACGCAAGACCATCGCCGGGGCCAACGTGCGCCGGCCCAAGGGCTCGGTGGAAGACAGCGAGCGCCTGTGGCAGATCCAGGCCAACGACCAGTTGGAGAAAGCCAAGGATTACGAATCACTGATCATCCACTACAACAACGGCGCAGCCCTGCGTCTGAAGGACGTGGCCAAGGTCAGCGACGGCGTCGAAGACCGCTACAACAGCGGTTTCTTCAACGATGACGCGGCGGTGCTATTGGTGATCAACCGCCAGGCCGGCGCCAACATCATCGAGACGGTCAACGAGATCAAGGCGCAGTTGCCGGCCCTGCAAGCGGTACTGCCGGCCAGCGTCAAACTGAACCTGGCAATGGATCGCTCGCCAGTGATCAAGGCCACGTTGCACGAAGCGGAAATGACCCTGTTGATTGCCGTGGCGCTGGTGATTCTGGTGGTGTTCCTGTTTCTCGGTAACTTCCGCGCCTCACTGATCCCGACGCTGGCGGTGCCGGTCTCGCTGGTCGGCACCTTCGCGGTGATGTACCTGTATGGCTTCTCGCTGAACAACCTGTCGCTGATGGCGCTGATTCTCGCGACCGGGCTGGTGGTGGACGATGCGATCGTGGTTCTGGAGAACATCTCCCGGCACATCGACGAAGGCGTCAAACCGATGAAAGCCGCGTACCTCGGGGCCAAGGAAGTCGGGTTTACCTTGCTGTCGATGAACGTCTCGCTGGTGGCGGTGTTTCTGTCGATCCTGTTCATGGGCGGGATTATCGAGAGCCTGTTCCGCGAGTTCTCGATCACACTTGCGGCGGCGATCGTGGTGTCGCTGGTGGTGTCCCTGACGCTTACGCCGATGCTCTGCGCGCGCTGGCTCAAACCGCACACCCCGGGTGAAGAAAACCGTTTGCAACGCTGGAGCCGGCGGACCAACGACTGGATGGTCGGCAAATACGCCACCAGCCTCGACTGGGTGTTGCGTCATCGTCGTCTGACATTGCTCAGTCTGTTGATCACGGTCGGGGTGAACGTCGCGCTGTATGTCGTGGTGCCGAAAACCTTCATGCCGCAACAGGACACCGGTCAGTTGATTGGTTTCGTGCGCGGTGATGACGGCCTCTCGTTCAGTGTCATGCAGCCGAAAATGGAAACCTTCCGCCGCGCCGTGCTCAAGGATGACGCGGTGGAAAGCGTCGCCGGGTTCATCGGCGGCACCAACGGCACCAACAACGCCTTTATGCTGGTGCGGTTGAAACCGATCAAGGAGCGTCAACTCTCGGCGCAGAAAGTCATCGAACGTCTGCGCAAGGAAATGCCCAAGGTTCCCGGCGCTCAGTTGATGTTGATGGCGGATCAGGACCTGCAGTTCGGCGGTGGCCGCGAGCAGACCACTTCGCAATACAGCTACATCCTGCAAAGCGGCGATCTGGGCTCGTTGCGCGAGTGGTATCCGAAAGTCGTCGCCGCGTTACGGGCACTGCCCGAGCTCACGGCCATCGACGCCCGCGAGGGGCGCGGCGCGCAGCAGGTCACGCTGATTGTCGACCGCGATCAGGCCAAGCGCCTCGGCGTCGACATGAACATGGTCACGGCGGTGTTGAACAACGCCTACAGCCAGCGGCAGATCTCCACGATCTACGACAGCCTCAACCAGTATCAGGTGGTGATGGAGGTCAATCCGAAATACGCGCAGGATCCGGTGACGCTCAATCAGGTGCACGTAATTACCGCTGACGGCGCGCGGATTCCGTTGTCGACCATCGCCCATTACGAAAACAGTCTGGAAGACGACCGCGTCAGCCACGAAGGCCAGTTCGCCTCTGAAGACATTTCCTTCGATATGGCCGAAGGCGTGACGGTGGAGAAGGGCAGTGCCGCGATCGAACGGGCGATTGCCAAGCTTGGTCTGCCGGAAGACGTTATCGCGAAAATGGCCGGCACCGCTGACGCCTTTGCCGCGACGCAGAAGAGCCAGCCGTTCATGATCCTCGGTGCGCTGCTGGCGGTGTATCTGGTGCTCGGCGTGCTGTATGAAAGCTACATTCATCCGCTGACGATTCTCTCGACCCTGCCCTCGGCCGGCGTCGGCGCGTTGCTGTCGATCTATGCGCTGGGCGGCGAGTTCAGCCTGATCTCGCTGCTCGGACTGTTCCTGTTGATCGGGGTGGTGAAGAAAAACGCGATTCTGATGATCGACCTGGCGCTGCAACTGGAGCGCCATCAGGGCCTGTCGCCGCTGGAGTCGATCCGCAGCGCCTGCCTGCAACGGCTGCGGCCGATTCTGATGACCACCCTGGCGGCGATCCTCGGCGCCTTGCCGTTGCTGCTCAGCCGTGCGGAAGGTGCGGAAATGCGCCAGCCATTGGGCCTGACTATCATCGGTGGCCTGATCTTCAGCCAAGTGCTGACTCTTTACACCACGCCTGTGGTTTACCTCTATCTCGACAAGCTGCGCCACCGCTTCAACAAGTGGCGTGGCGTGCGTACTGACGCCGCTCTGGAAACTCCGCTATGACTGACCGTTCGCTTCTCAATCTGGCCACTGCGCGCGGCTCGCGCCTGTTGAGTCTGTCGCTGTGCGTGGCGATGCTCAGTGCCTGCGCCGTCGGCCCGGACTATCAGCGCCCGCAGACCGCGCAAGTGGCGCAATACAAAGAGGCCGAAGGCTGGCGCCAGGCCAATCCGAGCGACTCGCTGGCTCGTGGCGCCTGGTGGGAGTTGTATGGCGATCAGCAGCTCAATGGCCTGATCGAGAAACTCAACAGCTCCAACCAGACCGTTGCGCAATCCGAAGCCCAGTACCGTCAGGCCCAGGCTTTGGTGCGCAGTGCCCGGGGGGCGTTTTACCCGAACGTCGACCTGAGCCTGGGCAAAACCCGCTCCAGCCAGGGCACCGGCAGCAGCAGTTCGAGCCTGAGCAGTTCCGCCAGCGGCATTCGCGACACCTACAACGCGCAGTTGGGCGTGAGTTGGGAAGCGGATATCTGGGGCAAGTTGCGCCGTGGCCTGGAAGCCAACGAAGCCAGCGCCCAGGCCAGCTTCGCTGATCTGGCGGCGATGCGCCTGAGCCAGCAGTCGGAGCTGGTGCAGAATTACCTGCAACTGCGGGTGATCGATCAGCAGAAGAGGCTGCTCGAAGCCACCGTCACGGCTTACGAGAAATCGCTGCAAATGACCCAGAACCAGTACCGCGCGGGCATTTCCGGGCGCGATGCGGTGGCGCAGGCACAGACTCAGCTGAAAAGCACGCAGGCCGATCTGGTGGACCTGATCTGGCAACGGGCGCAGTTCGAGAATGCTATCGCCGTCCTCACCGGGCAGGCGCCGGCCGAGTTCAGCATTGCTGAAACCCAGAGCATTCCGAACCTGCCGCAGATTCCGCTGAGTCTGCCGTCGCAGTTGCTGGAACGCCGCCCGGACATCGCCTCGGCGGAGCGCTCGGTGATTGCCGCCAACGCCAACATCGGTGTGGCGAAAGCCGCGTATTACCCGGATCTGACCTTGAGCATGAGCGGTGGTTACAGCAGCAGTACCTCGAAAAATCTGTTAACGCTACCGAACCGTTTCTGGTCGGTCGGGCCGAAACTGGACTTGCCGATCTTCGACGGCGGCATCCGTTCGGCCGAGGTTGACCGTACCGAGGCGGTCTATGACCAGACCGTCGCCAAGTACCGCCAGACTGTGCTCGATGGTTTCCGTGAAGTGGAAAACTATCTGGTGCAATTGAAGGTGTATGAAGACGAAGCCGCTGTGCGTCAGGAAGCACTGGAGGCGGCGCGCGACTCGCTGCGTCTGACCCAGAATCAGTACAAGGCCGGGTTGATTGCCTACATCGATGTGGTTGTAGTGCAGGCCACCGCGCTAAGCAACGAGCGGACTGTGCTGAACATTCTGCAGAGCCGCTTGATTGCCAGCGTGCAATTGATTGCGGCGCTGGGCGGTGGTTGGGACGGACAACTGGCCAGCGAATAAATCGTGTAGGAGCTGGGGGGGGGGGGGGGGGGTTTTTTTTTTTTTT